>JAYVBU010000143.1:0-3296 GCA_043750335.1 Betaproteobacteria bacterium
ACCTACACGCCAGATTCTGCCGCTAGCCATCTGCTCGGCATTATCCATGCTCGCTATCCAGAAGCGGCCTGCTGGATCACACTTGCCATCATTGGGGCGATTGCCTGGCAAATCGGTGTCGATTGTCGAAAATATCTCCAGTGAGAGCGTGGGTTCCAGGGAAATAAAGAGCAGACCGTCGCGCAAGGCCGCAACCAATCCGCCGCTATGCCGTAAGGCAATGCACCCTATTTCACTCGGCATGGGATAGGTGTGGTGCGATCCGTCGAGGCGCCATGAATGAATCGCAGGACGCTTGATATCCACAAACAGCAAACGCTGCAAAGCGTCGTCCCACACCGGACTTTCGCCGAGGAGTGCGCCCGCAGCCCACACTATTTTAGGACTATTCAATACGAATCCGCCAAGCCTATGCGTAGCTGGCCGTGGATAACAGTTGATGAGGAAAATCCAATTTTTTCCAAGCGCCTGCGTTGGGTTCGTCGTAGCCCCATACGGCTAATAAAAAAGGAATGGCATTCACTTGGGCTGCAGCGCCATCCTCTTGACGATCACCAATATAGAGCGTTTGCTGTGGATCAAGTGCGCGTTGCGCGAGGATTTCATGCAGCATCTGCGCTTTGGTTTTAAGCGGTGGATCGAAGACATCAAGCGCGTAAACACTTTGAAAATACTGATCCCAGGAAAAATGTGCGAGTATCCGACGCGTGGGCAGAATCCGTTTATTAGTGGCGATATGCAATTTAAAATTGTGCGCGGTCAATTGCGTGAGCATCTCGACTACACCAGAAAAAATCTTTGTCTGTTGGTAGCCTGTCTCATCATAGTGCGCCTTGAATGCCTCGGCGAGCGCATGCAGCACCTTCTCCTCATTGCTTCCCGCTAGCCGGGCGAGCGTTTCCATTAATGGCGGGCCGATAATTGCTGGTACCAATGGAACAATCGGTTGCAGTCCGCAGGCACTGAATGCACCCGCAAATCCGGCTAAAATTCCTGGGGCAGAATCAATCAGCGTGCCATCCAAATCAAAAATAATTTCTGGCTTCATGGCGTGACACTGGCTGCGGTAAGCCGTATCGAATCGGCCAAAGTGGTCCAAACGTCCAAGCCGAGTTCGCTACGCGCGCGCTCGATGCTCGGCACATACCAATCACCACCGACGCCAGCCTCTGCGCTACCCAGGATATTCACGGGTTTTTCTGGTGCCAAAGTGTCACGCACCAAAAATGCCAAATCTCGAATCGAAATAGCCTGATCTGAGCCGACGTTATACACGCCACGGGCGTTATTTTTGCTGAGTAAAGTCAACAACCAAAGCATCAAATCTCCTAGATACAAATAAGACCGCATGGGTGCGCCGTTGCCATTCACAGTGATCGAGTCAGCGTACAGCGCATCACGAATAAAATTCCCAATCGCGTAATGAATATCCAGTGGCAGGTAAGGCCCGACAAAAGTAAAGCAACGCGCGATGCGTAAATCAAAGCCATGCTTCTCGGCGTAATAGGCACAGAGCAACTCTGCTACCCGCTTTCCTTCGCCCAAGGCGGAACCATCGACATCTTGCGTGAGCGGTGCACCGCTATAATTTTCAGTGATATGGGTCATGCCAAGGGGTGCTTTGCCATAGACTGAACCGGAGCTCGTCATCAAAAAATTTTTCACACCACACTGGGCTGCAAAATCGAGTGTGTGGCGCGTACCATTTGCTACGGTATCAAACTTAAGCAAGGGGTCTTCATGATTGAATGTGGCGAGCGCATTGGTCGTCGCGGCATGAATGATGTGGGAATATCGGCCTTGGGGAAACACATAATCCCGCACATCGCCCGGGTGAAATTTTATTGCTGGATGGGTGGCGAGATGCGGTGCCTTTTTGCGAAAGGCTTCAGCGCTTCGCGTTAAAATTAACACCGATGCATTCAACTGAAAAGCCTCGTTTGCGCGCACGAAGCTTTCCAAAAACCAGCGCCCAAAAAAACCAGTGCCGCCGGTGAAAAAAAGCGATGCGCCGCGCAGGCCCTCCCAGAGGTTTTGCTTTAGCGTGCGGTTTAGATCGCGGTCAAGGGTGTCATTAGGCATCGTTTTCGCATCGTACCTGAAAACGCATAGATGTCTTTTTTCAAATGGGTTCTAGCCCAGAACAACCAGGCCATTTGCCCACGCTTCTGCTGCTTGGCCAAGATGGGCTCTGCGATTGAACGTCAGATTGTAACCATAGGCCTCAAAGTGATAACCCACCGCCTCATTCTCGCCCTGCATCGCACCCAACCATAAGAGGGGTGGGTATCCATCGGTTCTGAGCAATAAATCAGGTGAGCCGATGAATGCGGCACTGGTGTCGAAACCACCCGCCAACAAAAATTGATTGGGCAAGCTCGCCATCTGCTCGATAGCAGCCGGTACGGAATATTCCAAAAGACAGGGGAAATAATAGCCAACCACAGGCGATTGTTGCATGGCCTGCACTAAACGTTCGTGACGCGAGCCGGGGGCGATGCTGAGCTTACCAGCCAGCCCAGACTTATGATGATTCACGAATTCGTACTTCGGCAACGTCTCGCTATATGCGTCGCGTACCGCATTAAGATAGGTATCCTCCAACGCCACACCATAATCGGCATAGCTCGCTTGGGGAAGAATAAAAGGTACGTGCACCCCAGCCAAAATACCCTGTGTACGCGGATCACGCCGCAGCGTTTGCAGAATGGCTTCGGCGCGTTGTTCAAATGCTTCAGCCGACGGCACATCCGCGATAGCCAGATGCTTCTTGATCCGTGCATGAATATTGCCGTAATCAATCGCAGGCTGCTTGATGATGAAGTAACGCCGTGACTCACGATGCGCGGCGGCTTTCAATGCAGCGGGAATACACCGTCCGTGCGTATCAAAGTGCGAAGCAGAACTGACCGCAGGCTGCGTGTCGTCTGAGGCAAGTTCCTTATGCGTCATGAGCATACCATTCCCTAATTTGGTCAAGCAGTCAGCGAATCGGCATCCGAAAAACCCTGCCCCCATGGCACGGGTAATTGCGAATAGCCTTTGGTTTTTTCCATGTGAATCTTGATGAATTTTGGATCTTCGCCAATCAGGCAATCGGGGCGATGCGGCCCGAGCCAAGGGTTACGCATGCCGCGCGCCAGCACTTCTTTCAGCGGTGTTTCGCGCAAATTACCCAGTGAAAAATCAATATAAGGGCATGGCGTTACTTCAAAGGTGGAGGTGACGGTAATAATGCCTTTAACCGTAATGCAGCCCTTAAAAGAACCATAAGCGGGGGTCATGTGCGAGAACAC
>JAYVBU010000144.1:0-3296 GCA_043750335.1 Betaproteobacteria bacterium
AGACCCATTTTTTCCTGATCGACCTTGGTTTTCGGCTCGACGGCAACGTGAATCACCGGTTCCGGGAAAATCATGCGCTCTAAAATAATGGTTTTATTCAAGTCGCACAGCGTATCGCCCGTGGTCGCTTCTTTTAAGCCCACAGCAGCGGCGATGTCGCCCGCGCAAACTTCTTTGATCTCTTCACGCTGATTCGCATGCATTTGTAGAATGCGGCCAATACGCTCTTTTTTACCCTTGACCGGGTTATAGATCGTGTCGCCGGTTTTCACTGTGCCGGAATAGACGCGGAAAAATATTAACTGGCCAACATAGGGGTCGGTCATAATTTTGAACGCTAAACCAGCGAATGGCTCATCATCGCTCGCACGACGAACGCCCTTTTCGCCATTTTCCAGCTCACCCTCAACCGGTTTCACGTCAGTCGGTGCCGGCATGAATTCGATCACGGCATCCAACATGGCTTGCACACCCTTGTTCTTGAATGCGGAGCCACACATCATCGGCACGATTTCTGAAGCGATGGTGCGCATACGCAGACCCGCCTTGATATCATCCACAGACATGTCACCATCTTCCAGATACTTGTTCATCAAGTCTTCAGAAGCTTCAGCCGCGCTTTCCAGCATTTTTTCGCGCCACTCTTGCGCCGATTCGGCCAACTCTGCGGGAATATCACGCAAGTCGAACTTCATGCCTTGGCTCGCTTCGTCCCAATAAATCGCTTTCATGCGAATCAGGTCGATCACACCTTCAAACTTGTCTTCAGCGCCAATCGGTATCTGGATCAAAACGGGATTGGCCTTAAGGCGGATCTTCATTTGGTCATAGACCTTGAAGAAATTCGCGCCGGAGCGGTCCATTTTGTTCACGAAGGCCAGACGCGGCACTTTATATTTATTGGCCTGACGCCACACAGTTTCGGATTGCGGCTGCACACCACCCACAGCGCAATACACCATACATGCGCCGTCCAGCACACGCATGGAACGCTCCACTTCAATAGTGAAGTCCACATGGCCCGGGGTGTCGATGATGTTAATGCGGTGTTCGGGATAGTTGCCGTCCATGCCCTTCCAGAAACAAGTGGTAGCCGCCGAGGTGATCGTAATGCCACGCTCTTGTTCTTGTTCCATCCAGTCCATGGTGGCTGCGCCGTCATGCACTTCGCCGATCTTGTGCGACACGCCGGTATAGAACAGCACGCGCTCAGTGGTCGTGGTTTTGCCAGCGTCGATGTGCGCTGAAATACCGATATTGCGATAACGCTCGATGGGTGTTTTACGTGCCACTTTGTGTAACTTTCGTGTATGTCGGGCAAAGCATGCCTTGCCCCTACAATTTATTTAATTAGAAACGGTAATGCGAGAACGCTTTGTTGGCATCCGCCATGCGGTGCACTTCTTCGCGCTTCTTCACCGCACCACCACGACCTTCGGCCGCTTCCATCAATTCATTCGCAAGACGCTGCCCCATGGATTTCTCACCACGCTTGCGCGCTGCGTCACGCAGCCAACGCATGGCCAAGGCCATACGGCGCACTGCGCGCACTTCGACGGGCACTTGATAGTTCGCGCCACCCACACGACGGCTTTTCACTTCCACCATCGGCTTCACATTGGAAAGCGCTTGACCAAACACTTCAACCGCATCCTTGCCGGATTTGGCTGTGATTTGGGTCAGCGCGCCGTACATAATGCGCTCGGCTACGGACTTCTTGCCGCCAGTCATCAACACGTTGACGAATTTTGATATATCCACGTTTCCAAATTTTGGATCGGGAAGAATTTCGCGTTTGGGGACTTCTCTACGACGGGGCATAGTGACCTCGGTCTATTCGTTTATGTCTTAAATTACGCCGCTTTTGGGCGCTTGGAGCCGTACTTGGAACGGGACTGTTTGCGATCTTTTACGCCAGTCGTATCCAAACTACCGCGCACGATGTGGTAACGCACACCCGGCAAGTCTTTTACACGGCCACCGCGAATCAGCACGACCGAGTGCTATTGCAGGTTGTGGCCTTCGCCGCCGATGTAGCTGATTACCTCGAAGCCATTGGTCAAGCGCACCTTAGCGACTTTCCGCAGAGCGGAGTTCGGTTTTTTTGGCGTCGTGGTGTACACACGGGTGCACACGCCACGCTTTTGCGGGCTGCTTTGCAACGCAGGCACTTTGCTCTTGGTCGTTTCGACCGAGCGGCCCTTGCGCACCAGTTGATTAATGGTTGGCATAGCGTTCCTTCAGTTAAAAACGATGGGACGGCGCATTATCAGCGCCGTCCCACCGCAAGTTCAAACCGATTGTCCGAGCCGCTGTTAAGCGGTTTTTATTCCGGACTGGGGGGTAAAAAGACTGGCGATTTTAGTGGGTTAAGCGCGAGCTGTCAACTCTTTTGCCAGGGGGAACTGCACACAGCTCCGCTGGGCCTACGCTAACCTACTAAAAAGCGCCTCTTAATAACTAATTCAGAACAAAAAAGGCGGGGTTATCCGCCCTTTTTGTCGTGCCGCATATAGCCGCAGGATTTACGCTACTTCTTCCGTTCCGGAAGCCGTGCCTTCATCCAACAACTCTACTTCTGTCGAACCTGTTGCCGCATCCAAGCCTAAACGCTGACGCTTGCGCGCACGGTGATAGGCCAAACCGGTTCCTGCAGGAATGAGGCGACCGACGATGACGTTTTCTTTGAGCCCGCGTAGGTCGTCGCGCTTGCCCATGATGGCTGCTTCGGTCAACACGCGGGTGGTTTCCTGGAACGATGCTGCGGAAATAAACGAATCAGTCGAGAGCGATGCTTTGGTGATCCCGAGCAGTACATGCTCGTAGCAGGCCGGGCGCTTGGTGCTATCGGCTTTAATCCGGTCATTTTCATCGAGCAATTCCGCGCGCTCAACTTGCTCACCCAGAATGAATCGTGTATCGCCTGCGTCGGTGACTTGTACGCGGCGCAACATTTGACGCACGATGACTTCAATGTGCTTGTCGTTAATCCGCACACCTTGTAAACGATACACATCCTGCACTTCGTCAGTAATGTAACGCGCCAAAGCTTCCACGCCCAATAAACGCAGAATATCGTGCGGTTCAGCCGGTCCGTCGACAATGGACTCGCCTTTATTCACGACTTGACCATCATGCACGGTGACGTGCTTATCTTTGGTAATCAGGTATTCATGCGCCACGCCTTCCACATCGGTCAACACTAAGCGCTGCTTGCCCTTGGTGTCTTTACCGAAGGACACGGTGCCGGTAATTTCAGCCAACATACCGGCATCTTTCGGTGAACGCGCTTCGAA
>JAYVBU010000145.1:0-3288 GCA_043750335.1 Betaproteobacteria bacterium
TGCGCCCATTACCAGACAAGTGGCATGGCCTCACCGACCAGGAAGTGAAATACCGCCAGCGTTACGTCGATCTGATGATGAACGACGACACCAAGCTCACCTTTGTGCGGCGCTCTAAAATCATGCAGGCGTTTCGCAGCTTTTTGATGAGCCGTCGCTTTCTGGAAGTCGAAACGCCGATGATGCATCCGATCCCCGGCGGCGCGGCGGCGCGGCCCTTCGAGACGCACCACAATGCGCTGGATATGCAGCTTTTCTTGCGTATCGCGCCAGAGTTGTATCTAAAAAGATTGGTCGTGGGCGGCTTTGAAAAAGTGTTCGAGATCAACCGTAATTTCCGCAACGAAGGCATCTCGCCGCGCCACAATCCTGAATTCACCATGCTCGAATTTTATGTGGCCTACCGCGATTATCACTACCTCATGGCACTGACGGAACAAATGTTCAGCTACATTTGCCAAGAAGTTCTCGGTACCACCACCGTTACTTATCAAGGCCGCACGATTGATTTTGCAAAACCCTTTGCGCGCATGAGCATGGTACAAGCGGTGGTGCATTACCATCCCGAATTCACGCTGGAACAAGTGAGTGATTCAACCTTCTTAATCGGCTATTTCGATCAACACAATATCGAATATCGTAAGGGTGATGGCTTGGGCGGACTACAAACAACACTTTTTGAGGAAACCACCGAACACTTATTATTCGACCCCACCTTTATCGTCGATTACCCGGCAGAGACGTCGCCGCTTGCGCGGCGCAGCGATAAAAATCCTGACATCACCGAACGCTTCGAGCTGTTTATTGCCGGGCGCGAGTTGGCGAATGGCTTTTCCGAATTAAACGATGCTGAAGATCAAGCCGAACGCTTTATGGAGCAAGTGCGCCACAAAGAAGCGGGCGATGCAGAAGCCATGCACTACGACGCCGATTACATCCGCGCGTTGGAATATGGCTTACCCCCTACCGCAGGTGAAGGTATTGGCATAGATCGCTTTGTGATGCTGCTGACGGATAGTGCGAATATTCGAGATGTGATTTTATTCCCGCACATGCGGCCTGAGAGTTGATTCCGGCGCGAACGCCCTACTCTTGCGTGTACTTGTAAACAGCCGCGTGGCCTGCGGCTGGTTTTTCTACAGCTGCGTGCTGCGTGGGTTCAGCTGCACGGACATTTTCTACTGAGAACAGCACAGCAGAGCAAGCAGCAAACCAGATGATTTTGGTTACGACATTTGCCTTCATTTTTTCTCCCGGTTGAAGCTCTGCATAAAAAACCTTCAGCAATTAACGGGGCAATCCACGCATTTCTTTAGCCCTTTTTTCGGCGCAATTTTTTTTGTCCATAATTACAATTTGTTAACGCCGTCTGCTGTGGTAAACGTTTAAATTGTCAACTCGTTTATGCACTAGACTGACAATTTTAAATAGGAAAAAATCATGACCAGCGCAACTCTACGTACTCACCCTATCGTCATCATCAGCGCCATCGCGGTCACCATCTTTGCCTTGGTTGGCACGGCGGCCATCATGGGCTGGCTACCCAAAGCCCACACTGAAGAGGGCAGCGCTGAACAGGCGAAAATAGTCAGTGAATCTACCGCCGATAAACATAAGGCCGTTGAAGAAAAGCATACTGAAAAAGCCAAGCCTGCAAAATCCAGTCACGTAAAAATCGCCTCTGCTGAAAGCGCGCCGCGCAGCAGTAGCGCTATAACGTGCGATAACTGCGGCGTTGTACATGCAGTAAACTTAATCACCAAAGAGGGCGAAGGCACCGGCCTCGGTGCAGTCGCAGGCGGCGTGGCGGGTGGCTTACTCGGCAACCAAATCGGCAAGGGCAAAGGCAATACAGTCGCGACGGTAGCAGGTGTAGCAGGCGGTGCTTATGCCGGGCACCAAGTAGAAAAGACCATGAAAAAAACGCAGAGCTATAAAATCACGGTGCGCATGAACGATGGAAGCGACAAGGCCTTCTTCCAAAACACCGACCCAGACTTTGCCATCGGCGAAAAAGTTAAAATCGAAAATGGCGGTATCGTTCGCCAATAATACGCACGAAGCGCACAGCAGCCTGCCCGGCCACACGACCCCACTCGGGTGGATGTGCCGGGCAGTTTCTTTTGGCGTAGCATGGGGCTCTTTGGTGGTGAAATTTTCATGCAGCCCGTCAATCTCTTGCGTATCGACCTTCCCATTGGCGGCATGACCTGTACCGCCTGTTCCACGCGCATCGAACGCAGCCTCAACCAGCAACCCGGCATCAGCGCGAGCATTAACCTCGCTGCGGAAAAAGCTCGCGTCGATTACGACCCAGCACAGATCACGCCGGAACAAATCGTGTCGATCATCGAAAAAGCGGGGTATCAAGTCCCGCAGCAACAAGTCTCGCTCGCTTTGGAGGGCATGACGTGTGCGGCCTGTGCCACGCGCATCGACAAGGCGCTCAATCTCCTGCCTGGCGTTTCGGCCAACGTTAATTTCGCCACAGAACAAGCCACCGTGCGTTATCAGCCGGGCAAGATATCGGTCGCCCAAATCATCGACGCCGTGCGCAAAACCGGTTACCAAGCCCGCGCGATGGCGGCGCAAGATCGTGAAGCTGAACGCGCGCGCAAGCTCGCGCACTATCAGCAGGAATTTCGCCTATTTTGGATTTCTGCTTTGCTCACCCTGCCGCTACTGGCGCAAATGGGCAGCATGCTAAGCGGCGAGCATCAAGATTGGCTGCCGCGTTGGCTGCAATTGGCGTTGGCAACGCCCGTGCAATTCTGGATCGGCAAGCGCTTCTATATCGGTGCGTATCATGCCCTGCGCGGCGGCGGCGCGAACATGGACGTACTGGTTGCGCTTGGCACGTCCATGGCTTACCTGCTGAGTCTGGTCGTCACCCTGTTGGGGATGCACGAGCAGCATGTTTATTTTGAGGCATCCAGCGCGATCATTACTTTGATCTTGCTCGGCAAGCTGCTGGAGGCCCGCGCCAAAGGCAAGACCTCAGTCGCGATTGAATCTTTGCTCAAACTGCAACCGCGCACAGCGCGCGTCGAACGCGATGGCCAGCAGCGTGATGTTCCTATCGAACAGCTACAAATCGGCGATCTGTGCATCGTGCGCGCGGGCGAGAATATTCCAGTCGATGGCGAAGTGGTGGAAGGCGACTCCAGCGTGAATGAAGCCATGCTCACCGGCGAGAGCATGCCGCGACACAAAGGCCCCGGCAGTCTTGCCTATGCCGCAACGCAAAATCTCGACGGCATGCTAAAACTGCGCGCGACTGGGGTGGGC
>JAYVBU010000146.1:0-15998 GCA_043750335.1 Betaproteobacteria bacterium
CGCGATGTTCCTGTGCGTCGGCGTGATGTATGACCGGGTGCATTCGCGCAATATCGCCGACTATGGCGGCGTGGCCAACAAAATGCCCATGTTCGCCGCGTTCTTTGTCCTGTTTGCCATGGCTAACTCGGGCTTGCCCGCGACGAGTGGTTTCGTGGGCGAATTTATGGTCATCATGGGGGCGATGAAGGTGAATTTCTGGTACGCCTTTCTTGCGGCCACCACGCTGATCTTCGGTGCGGCGTACACCTTATGGATGATTAAGCGTGTTGTGTTCGGCGCGGTGGGTAACGATCATGTTGCGCACATGCACGATATTTCACCACGCGAATTTTTGTTCTTGTCGCTGTTGGGGTTTGCAGTCTTGGCGATGGGTATTTATCCCCGACCCTTTACGGAAGTGATGCATGTCTCGGTCAACAATCTGCTCGCCCATGTGGCGGTAAGTAAATGCGGCGTCTGCGCCTGGTAAAGATGAGTAAACCATGAATTTTCTGCTGAGCGACCTGTTGCCTGTTTTGCCTGAAGTGTTCGTGTTGAGCATGGCTTGCGTGATTTTGCTGCTGGATTTATTTATGGCAGATGATTTACGCTATATCAGCTATGGCTTGACGGTGTTGACGGTGGTGGGCGCAGCAGTCATTACTGTTGCCACTTTCAACACCATGCCTGTATTGGCATTCAGCAATTTGTTTGTGGATGATATTTTCTCAGACCTGTTGAAACTCATGCTGTATCTGTCGGTGGTGGTCGTGCTGATCTACTCGCGCAGCTATATTCAAACCCGCGATCTGTATCGCGGTGAGTTTTTTGTGTTGGTGTTGTTTGCGCTGCTCGGCATGATGGTGATGGTTTCGGCCAGTCACTTCCTCACGCTGTATCTGGGTTTAGAATTGCTCTCGCTTAGCATGTACGCGCTGGTCGCCTTGCAACGTGATTCGCGCAACGCCACCGAAGCGGCGATGAAGTATTTTGTACTGGGTGCGCTCGCTTCCGGCATGCTGCTCTATGGCATGTCCATGATATACGGCGCGACCGGCAATCTGGAGCTGGCCAAAGTGGCGGCGACGATTCCCAGCCTCGATCATCTCGATACGGTGTTGGTATTCGGATTGGTATTCGTAGTGGCTGGCTTGGCTTTTAAGCTCGGCGTCGTGCCATTCCACATGTGGATACCCGATGTGTATCACGGCGCACCGACGGCCATCACGCTGTTTATTGGGTCCGCCCCCAAGATTGCCGCTTTCGCGTTTGTGATGCGCTTACTGGTGGATGGCTTGGGTGGCTTAGTCGCGGATTGGCAGCCGATGCTGGTGTTGATGGCTATATTGTCGATGGCGATCGGCAATATCTCCGCGATTGCCCAGACCAATTTAAAACGCATGCTGGCGTATTCGACTATCTCACACATGGGTTTTTTGCTGCTGGGCTTCCTTGCTGGAAGTGAAAACGGCTACAGCTCGGCCATGTTCTACGTTCTCGTCTATGTGCTGATGAGTTTGGGCAGCTTCGGTATGATTTTGTTGCTGTCGCGAGCGGGTTTCGAGGCAGATCAATTGGACGATTTCAAGGGGCTTAATCGACGCAGTCCATGGTTCGCCTTCATGATGTTGCTGCTTATGGTGTCGATGGCGGGCATCCCTCCCACGGTCGGTTTTTTTGCCAAGCTGTCTGTGTTGCAAGCCGCAGTGCAAGCAGGTTATTTGTGGTTGGTCGTGTTTGCCGTGCTGATGTCGGTGATTGGCGCTTTCTACTACTTGCGTATCATCAAGCTGATGTATTTTGATGAGCCGACCGACAGCACACCGATTCAATCCCATGCAGATATGAATGTACTTCTTAGCCTCAATGGTTTGGCCGTGCTCACACTGGGCGTTTTGCCGCAGCCGTTAATGGCGCTGTGCGCTCACGCCATTCGGAACATATTGTAGGTCTGTACTTGGCCGCTATGCCTCAGCGATCAATCAGCTGGCATGGTGCGCTCTACCTGCTGTATGCATTCATCCTTGGCAGCGCTTCTGCCGCCTCTGAACCCAACGCAATACCGGCCAGTTGCACGAGCTCGTGCGCTACGCCTTACGGCACAATCGTTGGCGTAACCGTCGATGGCACAAACGCTTATTCAAATTGCAATGCAGATTGCGTTGTCTTCTCACCCAACCAGGAAAGCGCGACGTATTCCGGCATTAAATGGCAGTGCGTCGAATTTGCGCGTCGCTGGTTGATTCGGAATCGCGGCGAATCGTTTGGGGATGTGAATACAGCGGCAGATATCTGGAAACTGGATAGCTATACGCGGCTTGCAGATGGGGCCGAAATTTTTGCCACGAATCGGTTGAATGGTTCAGCCCAGTCGCCGCAGAAGGGCGATTTGCTGATCTATGCCAAGGAGTATTTGGGCACAGGACATGTGGCGGTCGTGATTGAAGTGGATGCAACACAAAGCATCCTGCGAGTAGGGGAGCAGAATTTTGATAACCGACCCTGGCCTGCACGTTACGCACGTTCTATTCCCTTTGTGCAACAAAATAGCCGGTATTGGGTACTAGACGCCTATCTGCTGGGGTGGAAGCACGCAGACTAAATACAGAAAATAAAAAGGGCCATCTGCATGGCCCTTTTTAAGGATTACGCAACTGACTTCAAATGCCGTGCTTTTGATTCGCGCGCCAGTTTCGCTTGCTCAGGGTCATAGGCTTTTCCCGACCAGAGCATTTGATAGGCGATTTCTTCGTTACCGTTCTCACACAGGTCTAATACACGTTGGAACAGTGGTTGGAAAGTGTCGCTGCGATGCGATGCTTCGTGTTGCGCCATGGTTTGCCAGAAAGTCACAATCAGCGCTTCTTTGCCTTTCAGCGGACTCACCACGGATTGGCCCACGGTCGAACCTTCGTTCGAAATGGCACCGGTATTCATCATCACGAAGCCGCCGACAAAGCCGGTTTCAGAGTGAAAGGTTTTTACGTTTTCGCATAATTCTGCGACGCGTTCTTCCAAGTCTTCCACGCTATATTCAGACTTCAGAATCACACGGTTTACAGTCACAATCCCATCGGGGGCAAAGCCAGAAATCAAGCTGCTCATTTTCGACTCCTTTAGAAAATTAGATTAGGCTAATATATAAAACCTTAAAAAAGCTCGATAATTTGCCAACTTTTTGCTGGATAGAACTATCGAACTCATAAAGAAGTATATCATTAATTACTTAAATGGCAAGATAAGAAAAATGGATAAAGACCTTACTGAGCACAAGATAATTTCCGAGGTTGTGTACAGCGGTCGCCTGCTGCACGTGCGGCGCGACGAAGTGCGTTTGCCGGACGGCAACACATCAGTGCGCGAATACATTACGCACCCGGGGGCGGTTGTCATTATTGCCATTGCGGACAATGGTGATCTGATTTTAGAGCGACAGCACCGCTATCCCTTGCATCGGGATTTTATCGAGCTACCCGCCGGCAAGATCGACCCAGGCGAGGAGACCTTGGCATGCGCCCAAAGGGAGTTGTTGGAAGAAACGGGCTACACCGCGCGTGAATGGCAATATGTCACGACCGTTTATTCCTGTATCGGTTACACGGACGAGCGTTTGGTGTATTACGTGGCGCGCGGCTTAGAGTACAGCGCCCAACAGCCCGACGCAGATGAGTTTCTGGAGGTTTTTCAATTACCGTTTTCACAAGCAATGAATCTGATTAAAACGGGCGAAATATGCGAAACCAAAACCCTGGTCGGCTTATTTTGGTTGGAGAAAATATTGAAAGGCGAGTGGGAAGCGTCCAAGGCATGAAATAAAAACACATGTTTCTGGGAACTTAACGATGAGGCTTGCAAAGTCGCAGCATCGGCGCAAAATAAAGTTTCGTTTTTTGAAAGGGAAGCAACATGACTCAGATCATTCCAGAAACGCAGCCCGAATTTGACAAGACGAATGTTATTGAAAGGCCCGATGGGTTTTACTGGGTGAATCAAGAAACCGACAAACAGTACGGCCCTTTCTCTACCTTGCTGGAAGCCACGCAGGATATGTCGTATAGCGACGGGCTCGCGCTGGAAGCGGGTGAAACGTTGCTCGAAGCAGAAAGCGAGCTAGGCATAAACGATTGGATCGACCCGGACACGGGCGAACCGGCTGAAGAAACCTATACCCACATCGAAGAGCATTGAGCGTACCAGTACCTCGAAATTGATTCAGCGCTCACCAGCGCTGCGTGTCGTACCGAACAAATCAAACCCCACAACGCCGCATTTTTTGCCAGCCAATCGGCAGGCATGAGTGAGCGTATCTTGTGTATCTAAATCACGCATAAGACCATCAATAATACCGGCATTGAAGGTGTCTCCCGCGCCGACTGTTTCAATCAGCTGCGCGGGCGGAAACGCGGGGCTTTGGGATAACGCGCCCTTGCGATTCAGCGCATACGCGCCGTGATCTCCCCAGCCTAAAAACAAGTCGGCATGGGGTGCGTCGCGTCGTGTCGCGTACAAGAAAGCGATAGGGTCGTCAAAGCCGCGCGCTTCTGCGAGCGCACGCGAGAGGAGCAAGACATCGGGCAAGCCGAGTACCGTTTCAAGATTGTCGCGTGGTTTTTCAGCTTCCAGCGAAAGGGTCAGTTCGGGTCGTGAGGCGCGCGCGTGGCGCAGCATTTTTTCCAATTCCGCGATGTTGCGTCCTTCAAAGTGCAAGCAATCAAACGGTGCGAGATCAATGCTTTGAAAATCGGCGTAGCTGAATTCGGGTAAATCGCGATAGTGGGTGATAGTGCGCGCGCCAGAAGGCGATAGCAGGATAGCGGAGGTGGGCGCGTGGCCGGGCAGCGTGACGCAATGCGAAAACGATACGCCAAAGCGCGCCAAATCAGCGCGGATAAAATCGCTCTCCGGCGCGTCGGCGATTCCTCCCGCCCAGGCGCATTGATGCCCTAATTGCGCCAGTATGACCAGGCTATTACTCACGTTGCCGCCGCGCGCGATGCGGAATGATTGCGCGCGCATTTCTTCATTCTCTTGCGGGTAGTGATCGACTTCAAACACCCAATCCAGGGTGGCGATACCCACACCCAGCACACGCGCCATTAGATGTGCCTTTGTGTGGCGGCTAAGCGCACAAGTAGAAGCTCGGCTGCCTGTTCGATACCGGCGGGATTGATGGGGGCAGCTCGCTCACCGCGTGCTAAATTCCAGATCGCATCAGCAAAATCGCCATGCTCAAATTGTGCGCGGCTGATACCGACGGCACGGTTGTGCCGATGCAGCCATTCGGCGAGAAAGCGCTCTTCTGCCCAATCTGGGCGCGTGACATAGAGCAAGGGCGTACCGGCTGAACTGGCCTCGACAAAAGTGCCATAACCGGATTTGGTCATCACGCAATCACATGAAGCGACTAGGTCGTTGAAATCCATATTGATGCGCTCTAAAGCAATGACGTCTGCGCGTTGCAATCCTGTATCCCGTGCAGCGATCCATAGCAGATTGGCGTGTTGCGGCCACGTAATGGTTGTCAAGTGTAGTGGTATGCCGCCCATGGTCACCAGCGCTAAGCGTACCTCGTTGGGTAAGCCCAAGGCACTGTGCAGCGCGTCGCGCATAGGACGACCTTGGCGCGCAATGGGGCCAATCGGGATGAGGTTGTGAAGCGCTGGCATATCCATGCCCGGCGTGACGCGCAAAAAAGTCTCAGCACTGCGGTAGGCGGTCAGCATCTGTTCATGTATGGCAGGTGCATCGGGCGCATTGGCGCAGTAGGGGTAGAAAATGTCTGCCCAGTTGAGTGAGCACATAGCGGTGGCGGGAATGCGCGCACGTTCGGCAGCAGCCAGTGCTAGATAAGAGATATTCGCCAGCACCCAATCTGGCCGGTGTTGTGCGAGTAACGCCGCATAGTCTGCTACCTGCGCATCCCAATCAGCGTGGAATGCGTGATAGCGCGCCATACTGGCTGGCCAATCCGGATCCAAGGCGCTTTTCATGGTGAGGCCGAAATCGCTGGCGCTTGAAAGATGCGCAAACTCCCCCTCTATGCGTAGTGCTAATTGCGTTTGCGGCAAACCACAACGAATCGTCAGGTGCAACGCAGGCAATTTTACGCGCAGGGCATTCAGCACCGGAGCGGTTTGCGCCAGATGACCATAACCATGTGAGGAAATATCGACGAAGAGATGGGGTGTCAAGACGTTCAAATTCAAGTATTCGTCGTGCTATGGCATCACATTAAGTATGCGTTTTTAGTAGTGGTTTAAATTTCTCGCGGAATTTCGTCACCTTGGGCGCGACGACGAATTGGCAATAGGGCTGCGATTCATGCCCGCGATAATAGCCCTGGTGATAGCTTTCGCCGGGATAGAAGTGTTCTAGCATCTGCACCTGCGTTACGACTGGGCCGCCCCAGATACCAGCATCGTTGATTGCGCGTATGACTTCATGCGCGACGGCTTTTTGATTGTCGTCATGATGCAAAATAATCGAGCGGTATTGCGTGCCGCGATCATTGCCTTGGCGGTTCGGTGTCGTGGGATCGTGGATCGTAAAAAATATTTCCAATAGCGTGCGGTAAGAAATTACCTGCGGATCGAATGTGATTTGCACCACCTCGGCGTGGCCGGTCGTGCCGCTGCAAATGTCTTCATAGGTCGGCTTATCGGTTTGACCGGCTGCATAGCCGGAGACGACTTGCGCTACGCCGCGCGCCTGTTCAAATACCGCTTCCAAGCACCAAAAGCAACCGCCCCCCAAGGTGGCTGTTTCCATTCCGAGCCGGTTTCCAGTCATGGTCTTATCCTTTGTAAAAGTGCTGTCATTCTAGCAGTGCTTACATTTGGCCGTGGTCTTTGTGGGGCACAACAAATTGTTACGCAATCACTGCGTGGAGGCTTTAAACTTGGCAGCATGACAAAAATCAACCCCCATGTCGCGCAAGCGTATTTTAAAAGTCGCGGCTATGTGCCGGGCGGCATTGTCATCAATAGTAAAAATGAATCGTTGCAGATGGAAGCGCTGCCGCCTTTTTTGCGTACGCTCTTGGTAGCCGACGGCACAGTGACGAAAAGTCTCGAAGCTTATTTCTGGGAACAGATTGACGTGGAAAATCTGGGGCAGGCGACGACCCGTCTCAGCGACGCCGCACCTTGGCTCAATCTGGCGGCAGGGGCAAGTGTGCTGGAGCGTCGTGTGCGCCTGCGCGGCAGGGAGTCTGGTCGTGTCTATGCGTACGCGCAATCCTTAGTGCAGCTGGAAGCTTTGCCCGAGCATCTGCGCATTGATTTGCAGCAGGGCCGCATTGGTATCGGCGAGTTATTGCGCGAGTGTGGCTTAGAGACCTATCGCGAGATTCTCGATGTAGGTCAAACCGTGGAGCTACCATTGAAAGCGGTATTTGAATTCGATCCAGGCGATTTAATTTACCGCACTTATCGCATCGTGATACAGCATCAGCCGGCGATTCAAATCACTGAAAAATTTCCATGCAGCGTCTATCGTTAAAGCGAATGTTGAGTGGGTTTCTCCTCGTGGCATGGGTGTGCCCGGTGCTTGCATTTGAGGTGGATGTTTTTAAAACTGGACAAAGCAAAGAACAGGTAAAAGAGGCGCTTAAATCCTACACCTTCGATAAAGTACAAGATTTTTCCGCGCAAACGCTGATTGCGTATGACCAAGCAGAGAAAGGCAGCAACCGCCAATTTGTGTTCGATTTTTGCAACGATAAATTGGTGGGCTTTCAACAGGAGATGGCACCATCCCCTCGAAATTTGATGATTGTCATCAATAATTACAACACCAAATTTGGCCAGCCGATCAAGGTCAACGCAGCGAGCAATGTAACGAGCATCGGCGATAAAAACGAGCTGGCCCTGTATTGGCGCAAGGGGCTGGATATGGTGGGCGTGAAATATAGCGTCACGCAACCGATTGAACAATTGCTCTTGCAATATGATGCGCCGAACAATTGTTGGCAGACGCCACGCTAGTTGTTTATTTTCTTTGTCATTCAATATGCGCTATCTCCGCCGCACCCTCGCGTTTCTCATTTTTTGTTTGGCACCCTTTGTGTGGGCCGAACCGCTCCCCCATGCTGCCATCGCCAGCGCGCATCCATTGGCCACCCAGGCGGGCCGCGACATACTCGACCAAGGTGGCAATGCATTCGATGCAGCGATAGCCGTAGCGGGCGTGTTGGCAGTAGTCGAACCCTATAATTCCGGCTTGGGCGGCGGGGGCTTTTTCCTCTTGCACCGCGCGCGCGATGGTCAGCAAATAATGCTGGATGCGCGTGAGACCGCGCCGCAGGCGGCGCGGCGCGATATGTATCGAAGTGCACAGGCTTCTTTGAACGGCCCTTTAGCGGCGGCGATCCCCGGCTTACCCGCAGGCCTGACGTATCTGGCGAGCCAGTATGGGCGATTGCCTTTGCGTCAGAGCTTAGCGGCAGCGATTCGCTTGGCGCAGGACGGATTTCCGATTGACGCGCGATACCAAGCAATGACGGAAACGCATCTGGCGCTATTGCAATCCCGCCCTGATACCGCAGCACAATTTTTAATTGAGGGGGTAGCGCCGAAGATGGGCGGCTTGCTTTTGCAGCCATCCCTCGCTGCGACCTTGCGCGCCCTGGCGCAGCGGGGGAATGCCGGTTTTTATCGCGGCCCCATTGCGCGTGAAATGGTGGCTTCAGTGCGCGCGCAGGGTGGCATCTGGTCGCAGCAGGATTTGGCGCGCTATCGGGTGAAAGTGCGCGCGCCAATCCGTTTCGATTATCGTGGGCTGCATATCGTGAGTGCTGCGCCCCCTTCGGCTGGCGGCCTGACTCTGGCCGAGTCGTTGAATATTTTGGCGCACTACGATTTGACGCAACTCAGTCAGGCGCAACAAATGCATCTGGTGGCGGAAGCGCTGCGCCGTGCCTATCACGATCGCGCACGCTATATGGGTGACCCGGATTTTGTACGCATTCCTGTGGCGACTTTGCAAAGCCCCGCTTATGCCACGCAACGCGCCGCGACTATCTCGGCTGAAAATGCGACGCTGAGTGCAGCGCTTGATGCCGCACCGAGCGTTAAACAGGGCGATCACACCACCCATTTTTCCATTGTTGATCGTGCGGGCAACCGGGTGGCGGCGACCTTGAGCATCAACACCCAATTTGGCTCCGGTTTTGTCGCGGGTAAAAGCGGCGTCTTGCTCAATAATGAAATGGACGACTTCGCGGCGGGTGAGCAAACCCAGAATGTGTATGGCTTGGCGGGCAGCCGCAGCAATCTGATCGCGCCGGGTAAGCGGCCCTTGTCTAGCATGAGCCCGACCTTTGTCGAAGATAAGCGCGGGGTGTTGATTGTGGGCGCACCGGGAGGCTCGCGCATTATCAGCATGGTGTTGTTGGCAGTATTGGGGCTAGATGCCGCGCCTGTGCCAGATGTGGCCGCGTTGCTTAGCGCGCCGCGTTATCATCACCAATATATGCCTGATCGCATCGAGGTGGAACCCGCTGCATTCAGCGCGGACGTGCTGGACGAGCTCACGCTGAAAGGCCATACCGTGCATATCGCGCAGCGCCCATGGGGCAATATGCAAGCGATATGGATCGACCGCGCAACGGGGCGCGCATTCGCCGCCAGCGATCCGCGAGGCATAGGGAGCGCGTTGGCCTGGTAGTCGCAATTTGCGGTATCATTGCCGGGCTTTTCACGCAGAAACCGCACGGAAAATCGAATGAAAACAACCTTTCTTGAGTTCGAACAACCTATCGCCGAACTCGAATCCAAGATCGAAGAACTGCGCTATGTGCAGGACGATTCCGCACTGGATATTTCAGAAGAAATCGAGCGTCTGCAAAAGAAAAACCGCGCGCTGACCAAGGATATTTACGCCAAGCTTTCGCCTTGGCAGATTTCGCAAGTGGCGCGCCACCCGCAGCGGCCTTACTCACTGGATTATATCGGCGCACTGTTTACCGATTTCGAAGAACTGCATGGCGACCGGCACTACGCCGATGATCCGGCGATCGTGGGTGGCATCGCGCGCTTCAACGGCCAATCGGTGATGATTATCGGCCATCAAAAGGGCCGCGACACCAAAGAAAAAATTTACCGTAATTTCGGCATGCCACGCCCTGAGGGCTATCGTAAAGCGCAGCGCCTGATGAAGCTGGCCGAAAAATTTAGCATCCCGATCATGACCTTTATCGACACGCCCGGCGCCTATCCCGGCATCGACGCGGAAGAACGCGGCCAATCCGAAGCCATCGCCAGCAGCTTGTACTTGATGGCGGCGTTACGTACGCCCATCGTTTGCACGGTGATTGGTGAGGGGGGTTCCGGCGGTGCGCTGGCAGTCGGGGTCGGCGACACCACCTTGATCTTGCAATATTCCACGTACTCAGTCATATCCCCCGAGGGTTGCGCTTCCATCTTATGGAAAAAGGCCGAAAAAGCGCCCGAAGCGGCAGAGACGCTTGGCATCACCGCCACGCGCCTGAAAGCTTTAGGCCTCGTCGATAAAATCGTGAGTGAACCCCTGGGCGGCGCGCATCGCGACCCGGAGAGCATGATGCTGTCCATGAAAAAAGCGCTGACCGATAGCTTGCGCCAATTGCAAGACCTGTCTCTTGACCAGCTGGTTCAAGCGCGTTTCGAGCGGTTTATGAGCTATGGCAAGTTCAAAGAAGCCCGCGTCAAGTGAGCTGCTCCAATCTGTCTCTGATCGTCTTCGTTCGCAACTGACGCCGGGTACACGACTCGCCGTTGCACTCAGCGGCGGCGTTGATTCTGTTGTGTTGCTGCATCTGTTGCACGACTTGCAAACGCAGTTTCATTTTTCGCTTTCGGCTATCCACGTCAATCATCAAATCAGCCCGCATGCATCCGCGTGGGCAGATTTCTGCGTTGCGCTATGCGCTAAATGGGCAGTGCCGCTAACCGTTAAAACAATCCGTGTGCCCCGTCGTTCAAAAAACGGTTTGGAAGCTGCTGCGCGTGCGCTGCGTTACCGCGCTTTTAGTGAGATACCGACAGACTGCTTGCTGCTGGCGCATCATTTGGACGATCAGGCCGAGACAGTGTTGTTGAATGTACTGCGCGGTGCTGGGGTGCGTGGAGCAGCGGCGATGCCGGAAACGCGTGAGGGGAAAAAGGTGAACGGTGAGGGGCTGATGATTGTGCGGCCGCTGTTAGATATTCCGCGCGCAGTATTGATCGCGTATGCAAACAAACATCGACTGCGCTGGATCGAAGATGAGAGCAATGGGGACACTTCCTTTGCGCGGAATTATTTGCGGCATGCGGTGTTGCCGGTGATCGAGCAGCGCTTCCCGGCGTATCGCCAGACGTTGACGCGCGCCGCTGGGCATTTTGCTGAAGCGGATGTGCTGCTGGATGAGCTGGCGGAGATGGATATGGCGCATGCGGTGCGCGATGGAAAATTAAAGTTAGCCGCCCTGCAAAATTTTTCGGCCGCGCGCGCCAGAAATTTGTTGCGCGCCTTTTTAACCGCGCAAGGCCTGACAGCGTTGGATACGGACCGCTTGCAGGAGTGGCTGCGCCAACTTCTTCAGGCGCGCGGCGATAGTCGGGTTGCATTGGATGTTGCGGGCTGGGTATTGCGGCGTTATCGGGGTGAAGCGTGGATCGAACCGGGTGTGCCCCGTCCCGCTGCGGATTGGCAAATCGCCTGGCAGGGTGAGCGCGAGCTCATGCTGCCAGCGCTGGGTGGCCGCTTGACGATGGTGCCAGTGCAGGGCGAAGGCTTGAGCGTGGCAAGACTCGCAGCGACGCCGGTGACGCTGCGCTTGCGCCAAGGGGGCGAACGCCTGCGGCCAGATGCGGATCGACCACGCCGAACACTCAAAAACCTGATGCAAGAAGCGATCATCCCGCCTTGGCAACGAGAGCGTCTGCCGCTGTTTTATATCGGGGACAGCTTGGCCGCTGTACCCGGGATTGGTGTCGATTGTGACTATCAGGCCGCGCCTGACGAATCCGGCTTGCTGCCGGTTTGGTTCCTTACTTATACTGGATGATTTGCTATCTAACGCTAGGAGCTAGTCATGAATATCATCCGCGTAGCCTTCACTGCTTTGGTATTTTCGCTTCCCGCATCGGGTTTTGCCGCCGAGCAGACGGTGATTAAATTCAGCCATGTTGTTGCACCCAGCACCCCCAAGGGCAAGGCCGCGCAGAAATTCAAGGAGCTGGTCGAAGCGCGCACCAAGGGACAGGTTAAGGTCGAGATATATCCGAATAGCCAGCTCTATAAAGACCGTGAGGAGCTTGAAGCGCTTCAACTCGGTGCGGTACAAATGTTAGCGCCTTCTTTGTCCAAATTCGGCACGCTGGGCATTCGCGATTTTGAGGTATTCGATTTACCGTACATGTTTCCAAACAAGGAGAGTCTGTATCGCGTGATGGACGGAGACATCGGCAAGCGGCTGCTGACCAAACTTGAATCTAAGGATATTGTCGGCTTGGCCTACTGGGATAATGGCTTCAAGCAAATGAGCGCGAACAAACCGTTGCGCACAGTGGAAGACTTTAAAGGCCTGAAATTGCGCATTCAGTCTTCTAAAGTGTTGGAAGCACAAATGAAAGCGTTGGGTGCCAGTCCACAAGTGATGGCGTTTTCCGAGGTTTATACCGCCTTGCAGCAAGGCGTGGTAGATGGCACCGAAAATCCTGTCTCGAATCTCTACACGCAAAAAATGCATGAGGTGCAAAAGCATCTGACGATCTCTGACCATGGCTATCTCGGTTACGCGGTGATCGTGAATAAAAAATTCTGGGACGGTTTGTCCAAAGACCTGCGCGCAACGTTAGAGCAGGCGATGAAAGAATCCACCGAGTATGAGCGCGTCATCGCGCAACAGGAAAATGACGAGGCCTTGGCGCAGGTCAAAGCAGCAGGGACGACAGAAGTGTACGTGTTGCCCTATGCGGACCGTGTGCTTTGGCACAAGCCGCTGGTCGCCGTGCATAAGGAGTTTGAAAGCGTCATCGGAAAAGATTTGATTTACGCGATCTACAATGTGGTGGCGCAAGTCGAAAGAGAAAAAGCCAGCAAGAAATAAAGCCGCGATGCTCAGCTTCCTGCTGAGCCGCACAAAGTTTTGCTGGCGGCGCTGTCACGTTTCGCCAGTAAAATCTCCTTTTTTAACGCGTTACTAAAGTTGCGTTAATCCCTTTTTCCTTCATTTTGGCCAAGGCGGCTTCGGCCTCCACTTTGGTTTTAAAGGTAGGGAGCTGGACGCGGGTTTCAGTTTTAGATTCGATGCCGAGTTGCTTCAAGCGCTCGACCAGTTGCAGCGCATTTTGCGGGTTTGAAAACAAGCCGAACTGCACTACAAAGCTGCTTGGTGAGGGTTTGCTTGTGGGGACGGTTGACGCAGCTTGGGGGGCGGTTGTTGGTGCGGCGGTCGCAAGCGGCGCTGCTGGCGGTGCGGGTTTGGCGGGCTCAGCTTTGAGTATGGCTTTTTGCTGCTCGGCGCTAGGTTTGTTTGGGCCAGGTCCGGGCGCGAGTAAGGGCTTGGTGCTAACCGTCGGCGGCGGAGGAGCCAGCGCGGGTGCAGGTGCAGCTTGAGTTGCGGCGGGTGGGGCAGGTATATCAATGGGCGGTTCCGGCAAGAGTTGGGCGGCTTGAGCAGGCTCAAGCGCTTGCGGTTCGGGGCCGGTGACGATGGGCGGCGGTGGCGGCGGAAGTGTTGCCACGGCAGGCTTGGTGACAACTTTTGCCGGTTTGTAGAAGCTGAGGTAAGTGAGGATACCCACTGCGACCAGAACCAACGCCACTGCAACGATCAACCGCCGGATGGCGCGTTGTTTAATCTCGTTATTCTCCAGCACTGGTTCCGCCATGCGCCGTTCCCCCCTGTTAATTTCGTTGGATTTTGCTTGGGATAGTAGCATTTTCCCGTATTCATCAACAGACCAGGAGAACGTGAGGGGATGGGCCGATTGTTGTCTGCCGAAACAAGGGCCTGGGATGAAATCTTGGTTAGGCGGTTTATTTCCGGTGGCTAACACGGTATGATTGTAACTTTATGTTTATTCTAAGTTTCTGAAAAAGGGAGTGTACGAAATGGCTGTTGAAAGAACCTTGTCCATCATCAAACCAGACGCCGTGGGCAAGAATGTCATCGGTAAGATTTATTCGCGTTTCGAGAGTAATGGCTTGAAGATTATTGCCGCCAAAATGAAGTGGTTGTCCATGCAAGAAGCCGAGGGTTTTTATGCGGTGCATAAAGAACGTCCCTTCTTTAAAGATTTGGTCGCTTTCATGGTTTCTGGCCCAGTCATGATCCAGGCGCTGGAAGGTGAGAACGCGATTGCTAAAAACCGCGAACTGATGGGCGCGACCGATCCGAAGAAAGCCGACGCCGGAACCATCCGCGCGGATTTTGCTCAGAGCATTGACGCTAACGCGGTGCACGGCTCCGATGGCCCGGACACTGCGCGCGCTGAAATTGCCTATTTCTTCCCTGAGATGGAAGTGTATTCCGGAAGATAATGACCAATCTGCTCGATTTCGATCTCGATGGCTTGACGCGCTATTTCGCTGAAATGGGCGAGAAGCCGTTTCGCGCCAAGCAAGTGATACGCTGGATGCATCAAATGGGCGCGGACGATTTCGGGCAGATGAGCGATTTAGCTAAATCGTTGCGAGAAAAATTAGTGTTATCGGCAGAGATTATGCCGCCGCGCATTTTGTCCGAGCACCGTTCGGAAGACGGCACGGTGAAATGGCTGATCGACACCGGTACGGGCAATGCGATAGAAACGGTTTTCATCCCGGAGAATGATCGCGGTACTTTATGCGTGTCTTCGCAAGTCGGCTGTGCGTTGGCCTGTACCTTTTGTTCCACCGGCTATCAAGGTTTTAATCGTAATTTGTCGGCGGCAGAAATCATCGGCCAAGTCTGGCTCGCCAATCGCGCCTTGGGCAAAGACCCGAAGGGTGAGCGCATCATCTCCAATGTGGTGATGATGGGCATGGGCGAGCCGTTGACAAATTTCGACAATGTCGTCACTGCGTTGAATATCATGCTCGACGATCACGCCTACGGTTTGTCGCGGCGTCGGGTGACGGTGAGCACATCAGGTGTCGTGCCCGCGATGGATCGCTTGGCCGCAGCGTGCCCGGTGGCATTGGCAGTTTCACTGCACGCGCCGAATGATCGGCTACGTGATGTATTAGTGCCTATTAATCAAAAATATCCGCTGCGCGAATTGATGGCGGCCTGTCAGCGTTATCTGGCAGTGGCCCCGCGCGATTTTATTACTTTCGAATACGTGATGTTGGATGGCATAAATGATAGTGCTAGCCATGCCAAGGAGTTGATTTCGCTTGCGCGCGATGTGTCGTGCAAATTTAACCTGATTCCGTTCAATCCCTTTCCGCAAGCTAGCTATACGCGTTCCAAGCCAGATGCCATCCGGCGTTTCCGAGAAAGTTTGCAGGAAGCAGGTTATATCGTGACCACGCGCAAAACGCGCGGCGACGATATTGATGCTGCCTGCGGCCAGCTCGCCGGCAAAGTGCAAGATAAAACCAAGCGCACCCAGCGCAAAGAGGAAGCCACTTTATGATGCGCATCGCATTCGTTGTTGCTGGATTGTGGTTTGCGTCGGGGGTGTATGCGGCACCACAGCCGGTTCCCGGTTTACCGCCCGGTTATGTGCCCGCTTCAGATGAAGAATCGGTGCGCTATGAGCGGGCGAAAGTGCACACCGATTTGGGTTCGCAGTATCTGTCCACCGGCAATATCGGCGTGGCATTAGAAGAATTCAACATCGCCCTTGCCAATGAGCGGCGCTATATTCCTGCGCTCTACCATTTAGGCTTGGTGTATATGGAGCTGAAAGATGACGCTCAGGCTGAGGAGCATTTCAAGCGCGCACTTGATCTGGATGGCAATAACCCGGAAACCCGCAACAATTACGGCTGGTTTTTATGTCAGCGCGGCAAGATAGAAGAATCCATAAAGCAATTTATGGCGGCTTTGAAAAATCCGCTGT
>JAYVBU010000147.1:0-15975 GCA_043750335.1 Betaproteobacteria bacterium
CAAAATTTCAGCGAAGGTATCGCCATGTTGACACTGGTCGGCGCATTTACCGCTGCGCGTAAAGCTGAGGTGGCTGTGATTCCACTCGCCCAAGGATTCGGCATCGCGATTCTCGCGTGTATGGCGCTGCTGACACTTTTGCGGCTGACGCGTTGGCGGACCCCAAAAAGCTAGCCCTGCTTTCGCAGGGCTAGCAACTTACTTATCCATATCGAGATACCAGTACACCCGGGTGCGCTTGCCGACGGCTATTGAGGGGGGTTGCTCGCAGTGTGCACCCATACAAACCGTCTCGTAGGTTTTGCCGTCGAGCTGAACCGAGATGCCTATGGGCGAGGGGGGCAAACCGACCGAGGTGCCGGTCACACGGTCCGCTGCATTGGTGACGCCATCGGCATTCGCATCTGAGAGTGCGGCGCCGGTTTTATAGTCCACGCCGTAGTAGCTGGCGAGGCCGAGATTGCTGCATTGGCCGGGTGCTACCGCTGTTGGTTTATTGGTGGCGAAATAGGTGCCGCCACCGATGGTGATAGCGCCGCCCACGACTTTTTCACCTGAGCCTAGCGTGATATACCAGCCGTTTGCGGCAGCTAATGCGGCTGTGGCCGCATCTGCCGTGGCCGCCACTGCGCTTTGAATATTATTGCTGGTTGCGTCATACAAATTTGCTTCAGTCAGCCCCGTGGTCGTGCCCGTGTCGCGCACCATGTAGAAGCGGTTGACCGCTACCGTATCGAGCGGGTGCTCGCGATCACCCGAACCGATCAGGATCGAGCGAATGGTACTGTCGCTTGAGGTCACCACATCAGGCTTGTAGAGGAACTTACGCTTGTTCGCATCCGACCCGCCTAAACTGGCGAGCTTGGCTACAGTCCAATTGTTTTTATCGGGATCGCTGATATTGCCGCGCCAGATATTGCCGCCAGTGTCACCCACATAGATCGTGTCCATATAGCCATTGCCGTCCAAGTCGAGCACGGTGATGTCGGAGGGGATGCTGTAATCCATTCCCGATACAGTGAGCGTAGCGCCACTGCCACTGCGACTGGCGGACCACAAAACACTGCCGTCTGCTATATCTACGACGTAAATGGCGCGTCCCATGGTGCGGTTGGCGGTCATGCCTGTTGTAGTCGGCCCACTGGTCGTGGTGGTTGTGGTTGCGGGATCGGGTGCAGTGTCGATGGTATCTGTCTTAACCGTCACGGTTTTGTTCCAACCGATGGTGCCGCCAGATGCGTTATCGGTGGCGAGCTGTCGCCGCGTTGTTGTGGTGATGGTGGTCGTGATGGTGCCGCTGAGCGAGCTGGTGATGTCGGTATAAGTGCGATCCGGGTCCAAATCTTCCACGTCTGGCTCGGACGTGCCATTGCCGTAGTTCGCGCCGGAGTCATAACCACCACCAAAGATCAGTACCTGTTTTGCGCTTCCCCCCCAGTTAATTTTGGCTATCTTGGGCTCTGACCAGGTATAGCCCAGTTCACTGTAGCCGCTGCTGCTATTGGTTTTTTTCCAAAGAAATTTGGGTGCGGTCGGGCTACTGATATCCAGTGCGTAAATAAAACGTCCGCCGCGACGCATGCCGATGAAGAGCTGTACTTTGTCGGCGGCATCGACGCCGGTATCGTAACGGCCATCGCTATTGTTATCGAAGAGATAGGTGCCGACCGGGCCATCCGCGAAGTAGCCTTTTGGTTTCAAGGTCGAGATGGGAGCGGTCGAAACGGTATCCGCATCGCGCAGGCGTTTGAGTTTGCCAAAAAATTCGCTGGGGATAAAGCTCCATTGCTCTGCGCCGTCGCTGCTTGTTTGTCCGCCTTTGATGCTGCGGAAGTGCCCGTCATTGCCACCGTAGAACACAAAGACATCTGTGCCATCGGCATTGCCGGTGCGGTTGTAATTGATTACCGCCGGGCGCGAATGCAGCACGTCGCCATGGGCAGAGGGGCGAATCTCAGTCGTGACGCCATCGCCATCTTCATCGTTCATATTGTCTGCGCCGCGTATCCAGTTGATGATGTTGTCGCGCTCTGTCGCGTCGGCCGCGCCTAACAAGGCGGTGGTGATGTTGGTGCTATTTTCCGTACCAAACACAGTGTCGTTAGTGCTTGTGCTCAAAGACGTGCCATTGCCGCAAGTGCCGGTGCAGGTAAAGACTTTGCGCGTCGTTTGGCTGGTGGCGTAAGCGCTCCGCAGTTTCTGCGCCGCACCGCCTTTTTCTACCTTGTCGCCATCTGGTAAATCGTTACCCGCTGTCGGGTAGCGGAATGTCCAGTAGTTGGTCGAGTCGCTGGTCCAGTAACTGGTCACGGTCGGGCTGACATATCCAGTCGTAGAGTTTTCGATTGCTGCGCCATTGACGTCGGCTAAGAACAAAATGCCAGAGGAGTCCACCGCCAATTTGTATTGTTTCAGATTGCCGGGCCAGCGCGGGCTGGCATTTTGGTCGGGGCGGAACACGCCCATGTACACCTGATTGAGATAGGTTCCGCGTACGTTCACACTCACCGGTAAAGATGATGCAGCGAACACGCTATCCACTGCCTGAATTTTTTTGAATACATCGTTAAGCTTGGAAGCGATGACAGAGGTGCTGGCAGCGTCCGCAGTGGCGACATAGTAATAGCGGTCATTGCCCCCGGACATGCTTTTCAGCAAAGCGGTGTGGTCGTCCGACATCCCGGTTACGGAGCTATAAATATCCACGGTGTAGGTAAGAATATTCTGCACCCCAGCCAAGCTGCTGCTCTGATCGTTGCCGGCCAGCCAGCGCGCCCATTCGTCAGACCAGTTGCTTGATTCGCCATTGGGGCTGAGCGTGATCTCGGTTGGTGTTGCGCCGGAATAGGTGGCGAGTTTGTCCTTAGAAGTGGTTCCGTCCGAGGTGTTGTCGCTGGCTGGACCATTGCTGATGAAGATTACAAAATTAGCCTGGCATGGATCAGACATCGGCGAAATGTAAGTGATGCCATTGGTCTGGAATGCCGTGGTGTCGCGCTTGGTTTTATTGTGACCTGCATACGCATCTTTACCGGTTAGATAAAGATAGGACTCGAGTGAAGCAAGCGCAAATTTTGCACCATTGCTCTTGTCGCCCGTTTTGCTCAGCCCTTGTATCAAATCGACCAAGGCGGCTTTGTTGGTTGTGGTCATCTGCTTGATCGCCGAGCGTACATATGCGCCATCCGGGCTGCCATTACCCCCGCCGGTTTCGGTGAACAGCATTAAGCCGACATTGACTTGATCGGTGAGTCCGCCGACAACCGATGCCAACGCCGACATCTCTGCGGTGAAGGCGGTGTTCCAGTTCGCTGTGTTATCCACCACGATCAGCACGTTGGGTCGTTGTGCTGCCGAAGGTGGGGTGGTGAACAAGTCAGTGTCGTCGGCTAAGGCGTTGAAGGCGCTCGCTAGGCCCAACAGAACGATTGTTAGATAGATGCGTATTTTCATGATGCTGCTCCTTGGGTGATGCTTAACTCGGGCAAGTGCTGCCACCAGGCAATCTGACCTTGACCCCTTGATGAATGACGACTTTAGCGCCGGTGTTGCTGTCGTTCACGGTAGATTTGAGTTCCCAGTTGGTATCCAGCGGGCAGGATCCCAGCGCGCAATATTCGGCGCTGTAACCGCTTGCTTGTTGGCTGAATTGACAGCTGGCGGAGGCCACCGAGACCGCGTAGTCGTTGGTGCCATCTTTGTTGATATCGACGTTGACCGTCTGTACGGCAGGGGTGGTGAATGTGGTGAGGCTACCGATGGCGGTTTCGATACCCTGTTGCGCGGCCGCTGCGGCCTGTTGCTGGAATTGCATATTGCCCGCGATGCGCAGATTCATGCTGCTGGTATTGATAGAGGAGACGCCGAACAGAGTGAGCACTACCAGAAAAATCATGGTGATAAAAAGTGTCGTGCCTTGCTGAGCGTGTTTTAGCGTTTTCATTGTTCTCTCCTCGAGCTGGGGTTCACCATGCGAACCAGCTGGGTGTAGGCGTGGCGCTTGTAGGTCAGCGCGGTTGGCGTGTACGTACCTGCCAAGCCCATGTCGTAGGTTTTGGCATCGGTATAGCCGGGGCTGGCATCGTTATTACGCGCGACCAGTTGAATGCGCGCGGCAACTACATTGCCCCACTCGGCCATGGAAGCAGGAATGGTCTTGAAGGTGTCTGGCGTTCCGGTTGCGGCATTGTCGATGCCGTAGTCTATTTCGAGCGCCTCAATACCTTCGACCAGGGGTACAACTTTCATCGTGCGACTGCCTGCGCCGTTGTCGGTGAGCTCAAGTCGTTTGAGTGTGGGGATCGGCTTGCCGCCGTCTGCTGCGCTGGTGCAGTTGGCCCCGCTCGGTACGCTGCATGGGCTCAGGAAATAAATGTGCACTGTGAACTGGCGAATGTCAGCGAGCGTCGTGCCGTCTTTTTTAGTCATGGTAAAAGCGGCAGCACCCGCACTGCCATCGTTCAATACATAACCGGTCGGACGTGACTGCAAATAGACGCGCCCATTGGTCAAGGAGGCGAGCGCAGTGGTGGTCGTTGCAGCGCGCCGAACCAGCAGGATATCGGTTCCCGTTACCCAGTCTGCCGAGTCGAGGCAGGCAGCGAGTGCAGTAGGTAAGCTGCCAGGCGCGTTGTAGCCTTGAATCGCCAAGGGCATGGCGTCATCCAGTGTGGCAGGCGTGGTGTTGCAGGGGTCCGGCATGGCGCTGGGGATAGTGGGGACGCTGGTGGTGGAATCGAATATCGGGCCGTATTCGCCGTAGAAGCCCGCATGATGCAAATTTTCGCTTAGCACTTGCATGGCATAGCGTCCATTTTCGATTTGGCGGCTGGCTTGTTCAACTTCTTGTCGGTGCGCGCTGTTGTTGGCGACCAGCGTCGCCATGGCGGCAACCAGTAATAGTCCGATGGTCACGGAGATCATGAGTTCGACTAGGGAGAATCCCGATGTTTTATTGGGCGCGAACGATGCGGGTTTCATCTGGGCGTCTTTCTACGTCAGCGTCGCAATGGTCACGAGTGTGCTGACGGCGCGGCGTTTGGTTTCTGCGCCGAACAGGCCGGAGCCACAAGTCAGGCCGCTAGAGGGCGCTGCGGTCGGCGTTCTGCCTTGCCATACGACGGTGATGGTGTAGCGTTGCGTGCCCACATCGTTGGCTACGCAGCCGCGTGCGCCGATCATGGCACCGACATTGCTGCCGCCGCTGGCTTCGGCAGCGCCCTGGAGTAGGTTGCTCCATGCGGCGACATCGTTGGCGGCCAGGGTTTGCTGTGCGATTGATCCACTACTGCAAGCGGGCGTACCAGAATAGCCAGTACCAACATAGCTTGCGGTGACATAGCATTCGGCCACGGCGCGGTTGGCGTTGATGCGGTCGGTAATGTCTTGCATCAAAATCAGTGCTTGCACGCGCTGATAGCTTTCTAATTCGGCGGTGCTGGCGCGGGCTTGCAACGCGGCGAAGCCAAGCAGACCAATGAGCAAGATGACGAGCGACACCATCACCTCGATCAAGCTGAAACCGGCGCTATGTTTAGGCTGACTCATACGCAGCTTCCTTTTTTGCTGTTGGGGCGACCAGAAAGATCGAGGCTAATGCAGCGAGATAAAATACTTGCCGTGCTTGGATTTGCATCGACTTGAATCGTGGTATTGGCGTTGGCGCGTCCATCGCGTCCGTAGGTGATGCTAGCCGGTCCGGTGATGAGTACCGAGCTGGTCTGGCTGGCTTGGGTACGCAAGGTGCTAGAAGCGGCCGTGATGCCCCAGCCATTAGCCCAGTTGCTCGATACCGGCGTGAGCGTCACATCGCCATTTCGTTTCAAGGCTTCACTGCGCGCGTAATTCAACGCGGCAAATACGTCAAAAGAAGTGGTTTTTACGCGCTGGCCGCGTATGAATTCTTGAAAAGAGGGTACGGCAATGGCTAATAAAATCGCCATTACCGATAAGGCGACGATCAGCTCGATGAGCGAAAATCCGATGTGAGTGCGCCGCATGAGAATCTCCTACCGCTGCCATTTGTCGGTGGGTGATTTATTGCCAGCCGCGTCTATTGTCAGCGTGCCGTCACTGGCTTGACGGCCACCTGCTATCGGCACGGCTTGAATGGTGTAGGCAGTGGCAGTTGCGCCGGTGACGCTGAGGTTGTAGAAGTTCGAAACTTCGGTCGGCACAGTCAGGCCGAGCGTAGAGAATGCCGCATTGTTTGCAACCGCCGCGTAGGTGCGCGCGTCGAGCAGGTACTGCTCCTGCTTGTTGGTGGCATCTAACATGAAGCTCTCGGCCGCGCCCCGTGTGCCGCGAATCAGATACTGGGTGTACGAGGGATAAGCGATGGCGGCCAGAATGCCAATTACAGCGACCGTGACCATCAACTCTATTAAGGTAAAACCTGAGCGTTTCATATTCGCAATCTTCTCTACGTGCGTTTATATCTTGTCTCCGCTTATCGACTTGATTTATTAAATTCTGTAGATGTGGACTTGAGTACCGTCCGATGAACGGTAGCGAACAATGACGCGAGTGGTGGCGTTGTTTAGTCCGGTGAAAAATTCTATTGATTTACGACGGCTGTTTTCAAGCGTCTTCCTCAATGTTCACTTTTATCTGGCGATAAACAGGGTGATGGATTTTTTCTGGAGCGCCTGTGTCTGTACTCTCGAACATTGCTAGCCCGATTTCATTCAGTCAGCCGGATGAAACGGTGTCGATGAATTCAATCTTGCCGGTGCACGATTTGTGCGCCGCATTGAGTGAGATCGAATCTATCTTGGCCTCGCTGTGTGAGGCCAAGGGCTTGGCCTTAGGCAGCCGGCTTGCGGTGGTAGATGCGCTCTACACGGCAGCCGAGCCATTTTGCGCCACGTTGTACGCTGACTACTTAGCGCAGTTGCGCGGTCATGCGGCAGACGAAGCGCGTTTGTGGAACGCGTTGAATCGCTTTTGGCAACATGTTGAGCGGGTGCATGCCTGCCTCGCGGCGGAGCTGCTTCAAGCGGGTCGGGGTGCAGACAGCACGTTGCTCATGCAGCGCGCGCTGGTCGCTTTAAGCGCACAAACCAAGTTGGCCCGCTTGCGTTATTGGGCAGTGGATGCGCGCTTATGGCGTGAGCTTGGGCGTTTGTTTGTGCTGGCAGAGTCAGCGCATGCGGTCATACCTGACGTTTTGATGCATGCGTGGGCGGGGATTTTTATGCGCGAGATGGCTGCTCCGCAGAATCTTCTGCCGCGTGAAATAGAGATCGTGGATAGATTGGCTGCGCGCTATGCCGCGCATTTTATTTTTTCACGCACAGCATGGCCCAAGGCCGCAGTTTGCTTTGACCTATCGGCAGGCCGGGTGCCGTCGCGCCGATTTATTTCAGAACAGCTCACGGTGGATAGTCGTTTCTTTGGCGCAGGCGCGAGCTATCGCGATGCGGCGTTGGATATGCTTGCGATTGAACAGGCGGGAAATCTGGATGCATTTCCAGACTTAGCCGATTTTAAGCTGGACGAAGTGTTACGCATGCTGCGCCATGTAGCGCAGTTGTGGTCACCGAATCCGCCTGCGCGCGCACATGACCGTAGTGAAGTACTGAGCAGGGTGATGATAGTGTTCGATAGGGATGAAATCCGTCGAAAAGTCGCCAATCGCGATAGGGGATTTATGCCTATTAAACCGATCAATCGGCAAAGCGCGACAGCGCGTTTGACAGAAAGCTGGGTCGTGTACGACGAGAGTACGGGCGGCCTGGGGGCTGAGATACCGATCCAGTCGCGGGATTGGCTGTATGCGGGCAAATTCATCGGTTTTAAACGTGAAGGGGCTGATGAGTGGGGGGTGGGCGTGATTCGACGCATTGAGCTGGATCAATGCAGCAATGGCCGCGTCGGCATCCAAATACTCAGCGAAAAGCCGCGCATCGTGCGTTTGCGCCCCCTCAGCGCAACGCAGTTTGCCATGTGGGACTCGGCGCATCCAAGGATGGGTGACGATTATGGGTATGGATTGCTGTTAAGTCCGCCGCAAGAACAGGCGCTGGGGATGTTGTTGATCCCGCATGACGCGTACGGCGAAGCACCATATTTTGAGTGGGCGCGCGGGGAGTCGAGCGTCTTGATTGCAGTTACTAAACAGGCCGTGCACACTGACGAATATGACTTGCTGATGGTTCGTTCGGCCTAAAAACGCGGTGTTAAAAAGATAAGTGGCATGAATAGTGCTTTTAAGTGTGTAATTTATAGATAAAAGCTGTCGGGCAAATATGCTGAAATTTCTCTCGACCTTCGGTCGCAAGTCCATGCCACCGCTCACCGATCTCAACACCATCACGCGCTGGATGGAGGAGTTACCCATGGGGGATGCCGCCACCACGATTGAGGCGGTCGTCGCGCAGATCAAAGAATATTGCCAGCAGGGACTACCCACCACAAAAGACCGGCTAGCCGTGCTGACGGTATTGGATCAGGGCGCGCAAGATGCGCTGGAAGCGCTGCGCGATCAATACCTGCAAAACCCGCGCATGTCGCGCATGATGGAAAGCCGTTTATGGAATACCGTCCAGGTGTACTACCAGGAAATATTGCGCGCCTATCATGGGCACTTGATGGAATACATCGGCAACCCATCGAGTAGTCGCGTCGGCACATTGATTCCACTCTTAACGGCGCGCGCGGTGAACTACTTTGCGTTGGACGCAAAATGGAGCTATTACCGTTACATTCAACCCAATCCAAAGTTGTGGAAGCGCATGCACAATCTGTATCACTTTGCAGAATATGAGGAGTTCGATCACCAGTCGATCAGGCTTTATGCGGAGAGTGCCGAGACCACCATCGCAGAACTTTATTTACAAGCGCTGATGCTGGAGACTATCCATACGGGCAGTTTGACGCCGAAGCAGTTGTATTTGATCGAGCGTTGGATGCCTGTATTGGTGAAGGGCATACGAATCGAACGCGAATTTAACATGGCGCACCATGCTTTCTATCTCGATCTGAATGAAAATCGCGGCGCGCGCCGCGCGCGCAGGGTAACGCCGCAAGAAAATCTGCGCTATTGGGATACCAGTCGCATGAAGGAAAAGCTCGATGCTTTGCGTAGTCAGCTTTCATCGGGTGCGCTGCCCGCGCGATTAGGTCTGACCGAAGATTGCAAACTCCCGGTCTGCCTGGAGTTATTGGAACGGTTGGCGGAGGCTTGGGCACCCAGCGGGACCAAGCGTGTGCAGCGCGCCTTCGATCGAAAGCGCGCCATGAAGTCGATAGATGTGGTGCGCGGCCTGAACGATATTGGGCACTATGTGCACACGGATCAGGCGCGTGAGCTCCAGCATACCAATCCGGCCAAAGCGGATGATATTTCTTATGCAGAAATGGTGGACGTGCATCTCTATGGCTTTGTGACCACCCGTACGCATCAAAAAGGCCAAGAACAGCCCGAGGAAATTGCATCGGCCATCGCGCATGAACGGTGGGTGATGGAAAACGAAAGCGACGGTGGCTACGGCGCGCAGATCAGTGACCAAACCGATGATTGGGTGCGACTCGGCAAACTGGTTGGCCTAAAACCGGAAAAAAAGGGGCACTGGAATGTAGGCGTGATACGGCGCATGCGCCGCATCGACACCCATCAGCAGTATGTCGGCATTGAAGTGATTGCCGAGCGGCCCAAGGCGCTGACCTTGCGCCCGGAGAAAAGTGAAGTGCGCCCCATGAGCATTGAAGGACTCGACCCCGTGGGTTTCGTGATGCCGATTACCGCGCTCTTGCTTCAGGCAGAAACAGACACACAGCAAGCGAAGAAGCCGGATTCTTTGATCTTGCAGAGTGCGGAATATGCCAAGGGACGCGAGCTTTGGTTTAGTGCAAAGGGGATGGTCTATCACATCTGCTTGAAACAAGTCGTGGAGCGTGGTGACGATTGGTTACGCACCTCATTTGAGGTGATCGAAAAAGAACCGATCAAGCATTCAACACACTAGCCAGCCACGCACCGATATCCGTCACCTCTTGCTCGCACACAGTGTGCGCCATCGTATATTCGTGCCATTCCACGCGATAACCGTGCGCGGCCAAGATGTCACGCGAATCTTCCGCCAGTGTGTGGGGCACGATGTCATCCAATACGCCATGCGCCATGAAAATCGGTAAGGCGCGATTCGCCACACTCGCTTCTGCTGCTAGGCAGTGCTTCAACCCCAAGTAGGAAGATAAAATCAAGACACCCGCCAAGGCATGGGGATAGCGCAGTGCGCTATTCACAGCGACATTGCCGCCTTGAGAAAATCCGGCGAGTACGATGCGGCTGGCAGGCACCCCCCGCTGCAACTCGTGTTCTATCAAGCGATCAATATAGGCGATGGAGGCGCGGATGCCTTTCTCGTCCTCTGGCGCATCTTTATACAAGCCAATGATGTCGTACCAACTCGGCATTACATAGCCTTTATTCCATGTCACGGGCTGCTCCGCAGCATGTGGAAAAATAAAACGTGTCGGCGCGAGTGTCGCGACATTCAGCGCTTCGGCAATGGGTAGAAAATCAAAGCCGTTTGCTCCCAAGCCATGCAGCCAGATGACGCTCGCAGTGGGGAGGTCGCCAGTTTCAACTTCGAGCGGGGCGAGGTAAGAGAGCATGTGAGTTGAAAGCGGTGTGTTCACCACGGAGTACGCGTTCAAGCTTTTAAAACGCTACGGCCTTCGTGGTGAAAGGTTTAAAGATTGAAATCAGTGATGCCGCGCCAGCACGTCGAACGGTACGCGGCTATAGTCTTTGGTTTCTTCCGTCGCATTTTGCAGGCGAATGGTATAGGCCTTGCCCTGTGCCTTGAGTTGCAGCAGGCGACCCGGTTCGTAGTCCTTATGTGCGAGAAGCAGGCTACGGGCGATTTGTGCTTGCGGCACTTCCAGCAAATACACGGCGTTCGTTTGGGGTTTATGGTTGTTTCCGTTGGGCAGGGAATGTAATTCGACGGGGATCGGGGTCTGGCTTAGGGTTTCGATACCGACATAGGTTTTACTAGTGGGGTTTTTGTTGATGCGGCGGATCACGCCAATCAGAAAATATTTACTGCTCTCCGGTTTGAGTCCAATCAGCGAACCGATTTTCAGGCCCGTTTGGCCACCCGGATTAAAGGTGACGCCGTAGCCCGATGCGCTCTCATTTTCCATGATCCATTGTTCTAATATGGGCTCGAATAACGCTTCGTTGTCTTGGGTAATCATATCCATCGGTGTGCCACCAACGGTATGCCCCATGACTTGATAGCCCACCATTTCTTCGCTGGGGCGGCGCTCAATTTTTGCGCCCGGCTTGAGTTGGGACAAGATGTCGTCCAGACCTTGCACGACATGCACGACTTTGACATTCGTTTGACGCTCGTGCTTGCGTTGCACGTCTTTTTTTGACCAGCGGTTTTCTACCAACTCGATCAGCTCCAGGCATTGCGGCAGACGACACTCTTCGCCTAAGCCCAGCCGTGCTGGCAACTCTCCGCCCTTTAGCTGCTCGATAGCCTTGTCGATCGTCACCAGTAACAGGCCCACGCCCCAGTAGCGATATTTTTCGCCCAACATATTGCGACGCAGGGAACGGGCCGGTTTGGTGTCGCCCAGGTTGACCGCATAAAGTTGGCGGTGTGGGCGAAATTGCACATCCAAGCTGACACTTTTGGCCCAGGTATCGAGCCAGTAGTCCACTTGGTTGATTTGTTGTGGCGTCAGGCTCTCCGGGTTGGCGAGCATGAGGAGCAGCGGTTGCAGGTATTCGGATAAGCAAGCGGTTTCGTCGAGGCTATCGGGAAATAATTTGAGCGGTTTTTTTTCAAAATTCTCACGCTCGGCAAAGAGGTATAGCCGGTGCAGATTGCGCCACACCGCACCTTCAACCGGTATATAGCGCAGATAAGCCCATTTGGCCTGCATGGCAAAGTGGTAGATGGCGCGCGCGGTCAGGATGTGGATGGTTGGCCATAATTTTGCGCTGGGGTCCTGGGCGAAACTGCGGATGCAAATTTGATAGGCAACGGCCATTTCTTCCCAGAAGGCCAGGATGGTGTGTAGGTAGGCGCGTTCGGCTGCCTTTTCGTTATCTATGGACAGTAGATAGTCGTGACATAGATTGTCTTGCAGCGAAATCGCCTTTTCGTTCAGGTACATGCAGACCCGAATCCGCTCTTTGAGCGGCATTTTTTTGTTTTCGTTGATGCTGGAAAGTGCGCGCACAATCTCGATTTGCGCGGTATGGATGTCTGCGAGCGGCAGCTCCTGCACCCACAGCGTGGCCGATTTCAAGTTACCAACGGGATCGTCGGTTTTCTTGCGCAAAATGGCGTTGACGAGCCCGCTGAAATCAAACATAGCCTTACCAAGTGAGAAAATATGAAATTATCGTAATGTCTCTTGATACTAATGCAAGGGACATATCAGAGCAAGCGCGGCTGCATCATAGAATGCAATTGGCATGTAAGACAAAACTCGTAATTAAGCGGTTAAGTGCCAAGCTTTATGGCCGATTTTGGCCGAAAAGCTTTTAAAATGTCGTCTCTGGTTTCGATATAGGGGCCACCCAGCAAGTCGATGCAATAGGGCACGGCCGCAAATACCCCGTCCAGCGTTTCCTTGATGGCTTTTGGTTGCCCCGGCAAATTTAAAATCAGGCACGTGCCGCGTGTGGCGCCAACTTGGCGCGAGAGGATGGCGGTCGGGACATATTTCAAGCTCACTGCGCGCATTTGCTCGCCGAAGCCATCCAATACGCGATCAGCGATGGCGAGCGTCGCATCTGGTGTTACATCGCGCGGGGCGGGGCCGGTGCCGCCAGTAGTTAGGATCAAATCGCAGCGGACTATGTCCACCAAGTCGATCAAAGTTTGTTCGATCAGCGCTTGTTCATCGGGGATGAGGCGTGCCTCTACCCGCCAAGGAGATTGCAGGGTGGCGGCAAACCATTCCTGCAAGGCGGGAAGCCCCTTGTCCTCATACACGCCTTGACTTGCGCGATCACTGACGCTGATGAGGCCGACTAGCAGTTCCCGCGTCATGGTTGTTCCTGGTTATTTGCCGTGGTGGCGCTTTGCGTGATCTCGCGCAGCATGCGAAATAGTGCGCGGTAACTCGCTGGGGTTTTGTTCAGCGCGCGTTCCTTGCGCGTGTTGCGAATCAGTGCGCGCAGGGGTTGGGCATCGCAGGCGGGAAACTGAGCGATGAATTCTGCCAGCACGGCGTCGTCTTCAATCAGGCGATCTCGCCAACGTTCGAGTTGATGCTGCTTGGCAGTTTCTTGGTCGTTCAGGCCGTTCCAGGCATCGATTTGCATTTGAATCGGCGTGGCATCCACCCCGCGCATGATGCGCCCGATAAATTGCATCTGGCGCCGGATCGCCTCGTGTTTAGTCAGGCGTTTGGCCTCCATGACGGCATCGAACAAACTCTCGGGTAAGTGGAGCTGTTCAATTTGGCTGAGTTTCAGCGTGACCAGCGTCGCCCCTAATTTTTGCAGGGAGGTGCTGTCGCGCTTGCGCTGCGATTTGCTGATTTCGTCGTCTTCGTCGTCGTATTGGGGAGTGGTTGCGGACATGCGGGTTTCGCCGTAGGGGCTAAAATTGCTATGATAACCGCTTTCCCTAACTTGGCCTTTGACGACATTCGTGGAACCTAGCCGTTTTTCCTACTCGATCGACCAGCTCCAACAGATTACGCAAGATATTTTGATTCAAGCCAAAGCCGCCGGTGCGACTGCATGCGAGGCGGAGGTTAACCAAGGTTTCGGTCAAAATGTCACGGTGCGACTAAACCAAGTCGAAACTATCGAATACAACCGCGATAAAGGCTTGGGCGTTACCTGCTATTTCGGTCAAAAGCGTGGTCATGCCAGCACCTCGGATATGTCTGCCGAGGCGATCCGCGATACCGTGGCTAAGGCGCTCACTATTGCCAAATATACCGCCGAGGATGAATTCGCCGGTTTGCCGCAGGCTGAGCGTTTGGCGCGAGATATTCCTGACCTCGATTTATACCACCCCTGGGACTTGCCTGTAGAAGAAGCCATCGAGCTAGCCAAGACCTGCGAAGCAGCGGCCTTGGGGGTCGATGCGCGTATCAATAATTCGGAAGGCGGCTCTGTTTCAACGCAAGAATCAATCTTTGTGTACGGCAACAGTCTGGGGTTTATTGCGGGTTACCCCACCTCGCGCCACGGCATTTCCTGTGCGGTGATCGCCGAATCTGAGGCGGGCATGCAACGCGACTATTGGTACACCACGGCACGGCAAGCCAGCGCTTTGGAGAGCGCCGCCTCGGTCGGCCGCATCACAGGTGAACGTACGCTGCGCCGCCTGGACGCGAAAAAGCTCAAAACCATGCAAGCGCCGGTGATCTTTGAAGCGTCCATCGCTGCCGGTCTGTTGGGCAGCTTTGTCTCGGCGGTGAGTGGCGGCAGCCTGTATCGCAAGAGCTCATTTTTACTCGATAGTTTAGGTACGCAAATCTTTTCACCCTTCATTCAGATCATTGAACGACCGCATGTGAAGCAAGGCTTAGCCAGTGCACCTTTCGATAACGAAGGCGTGGCAACCGTTGACCGCTCGGTGATTAAGGATGGTGTGCTGCAAGGCTATTTTCTCTCCAGTTATTCAGCGCGTAAGCTCGGTATGCAGACCACAGGCAATGCAGGCGGCAACCACAATCTGATGATCGAGACCGGCGATCTTGACTTCGCCGCCCTGCTCAAAAAAATGGGGCGTGGTTTGGTGGTGACTGAATTGCTCGGTCAAGGGGTGAACGCAATTACCGGCGACTACTCGCGCGGCGCGGCAGGATTTTGGGTGGAGAACGGCGAGATTCAATATCCGGTGGAAGAAATCACCATTGCGGGCAATTTGAAAGATATGTTTAAACAGATCGTCGCCGTGGGCAACGATGTGGTGGTGCGCGGTGCGCGCCAAACCGGATCGATTTTAATCGAAAATATGACCATTGCCGGTGAGTAAGCGGGGTTTGTGTTTTATAAACCCCTTTAAAACCTTTTAGCCACAGAGATCACAGAGGGAAAAGCTTTACCTCGTGGTTTTCTCTGTGATCTCTGTGGCAAGATTTTTTTCGCAGTTTGATCTTAGGGTACGAAAATGGACGAGAAAACAATGCAACGTCGCAGTTTTCTGAAACGCGCAGGGAGTGTGGCCGTTGGCGCAACGCTGGCTAGCCCCGCGCTTGCCGCCAACGATCCGGAAATAAAATGGCGGCTTGCTTCTAGCTTCCCTAAGAGTCTGGACACTATTTACGGGGCGGCTGAGTTGTTGTCCAAGCGCGTCGCAGCACTCACGAATAATAAATTTCAGATTCGTGTGTTTGCCGGGGGCGAGTTGGTACCGGGCTTGCAGGTATTGGATGCGGTGAGCCAGGGCACGGTGGAGTGTGGTCATACCGCGAGTTATTACTACGCTGGAAAAAATAAAGCGTTTGTATTTGATACTGCGATGCCCTTCGGACTGACAGCGCGCCAGCAGAACGCCTGGTTTTATTACGGTGGCGGCTTAGCCTTGATGCGCGAGGTGTACCAGCAATATGGCATCGTAAACTTCCCCGGTGGCAACACGGGCACGCAGATGGGAGGCTGGTTCCGTAAAGAGATCAAAAGCCTGGCTGATCTGAAAGGTTTGAAAATGCGCATCCCCGGCATCGGCGGCGAAATCATGTCGCGCCTGGGCGTGGTGACGCAAACACTAGCGGGCGCAGACATTTATCCTGCGCTGGAAAAAGGCACGTTGGATGCCGCTGAGTGGGTTGGTCCGTACGATGACGAAAAGTTGGGATTTAATAAAGTCGCGAAACACTATTACTACCCAGGCTGGTGGGAGGGCGGGCCGAATCTGTCTTTTCTGGTTAACGCCAAAGAATGGGAAAAACTGCCCGCGCAATATCGCGAGGCATTTGATGTAGCAACCGCCGAAGCTAATCTGCACATGTTGGCCGAGTACGATGCAAAAAATCCGG
>JAYVBU010000148.1:0-7204 GCA_043750335.1 Betaproteobacteria bacterium
AACAAAGAAAATCTACAAGCGCCCACACACTCCCCCGTGCGCCATGCCGAGGCGCAAGCGCACCACCAAGCCATTTCGGAAACCATCTCAATTGATGAATTCACTAAAATCGATTTACGCATCGCCAAGATCGTCCATGCCGAAGAAATCGCGGGCGCGGAAAAACTGCTGAAGCTCACCCTGGATATCGGACTGGAGACGCGCACCGTATTTGCGGGCATCAAGTCTGCCTACCAGGCTGAAGAATTGGTCGGCCGCCTCACCGTCATAGTTGCCAATCTTGCGCCACGCAAGATGAAATTTGGCTTATCAGAAGGCATGGTGCTCGCCGCCGGTGACGGTACGGGCATTTACCTGCTCTCGCCTGACAGCGGCGCGCAAATCGGCATGCGCGTGAAATAAACGCTGTCAAAAAAACGACAAAAAAAGAGGCGGTCTTGCGACCGCCTCTTTTGCTTTACAAGACGACAAGGGTTTAAGGCTTGACGTACACGTAGCCTTCTCTCGCTTGCACCTTAGCGACTTCAGCAACGCCGGAAGGAACAATTTTAGCGCCTGGCAAAACGGTCTTCGGGTCAATCTTGCGCGACACGAGGGTGTTATTACAAACACGAAACTCGACGCCCTTTGCTTGCAATTCTTCTACGCTAATGTTGTAAGGATTGCCTTTTGCATCTGCCGCGCCATCCAGCAAAAAGTCGATGCCCTTGCCGTGCGTCACGATTATGATTTTGGCATCGGCATCCGCGCTCAAGTGGTTCTTGACGTTATTCATTGCAGCGCCAGCCACAGCGCTGTCATTGACGTGATACACGGCCTTAGTCTCGGCCAAGGCTAGACTGCTCACACCCAACATAGTGAGTAAACCAACCATCAATTTTGCGAATTTTGTCATTTCTGTCTCCTTAGTTCTTAAATTAAAAAATTAGGGTTTGAGGTAAACGTAACCTTGCTCGTTTTGGAGCTTACCCAACTCCGCAACGCCGGAAGGAACGATCTTGGCGCCTGGCATCACAGTCTTTGGATCGATCTTGCGCGAAACCAGTGTGTTGTTGCAGACACGAAAATCAACGCCCTTTGCCATCAACTCTTCCACATTGATGTTGTAGGGGTTGCCGTTTTTGTCAGCAGCGCCGTCCAACAAGAAGTCGATGCCCTTGCCATGTGTCACAAACGTGATTTTGACAGTGGGGTCAGCCGACATATGGTTTTTAGCGTTGTTCATTGCAGCAGTTGCCGTGACGCTATCGTTGATGTGATATACCGCTTTGATTGGATCGGTGGATTTTGCATTGACAGCCGTGCCGCCAGTCGAGGCACAACCGCCCAAACCCAGCAAACCCGCCGCCACCCCTACAATTGCGAGTGATTTAACGCGTGTAAACATTGGTATTGTCTCCTTCAGCTATATATTTAAAGTCTGCCCCGCTGCGGACGGAATCGCCGAGCGAAACGTGACACAACATTGAACAGTTATTCCCTTTTTGTAAATAGTCTTTTGCTACCTTTGGCTTAGGCAAAAAACCTACTCCGGAGTTCACAAGGAATTTGCATGCAAATTTTACGTCATGTTCTGCTATATGGCCGGGTTCAAGGCGTTTTTTTTCGAGAGTCCATGCGCAGTGAAGCACTACGGTTAGATGTCAAAGGCTGGGTGCGTAATCGGCGCGACGGCGCATTGGAGGCCATGCTGCAAGGTAAGGACGCACAAGTGGATGCCTTAATCGCCTGGGCCCGACGTGGCCCGCCGTTGGCGCAGGTTGAGAAAGTGGAAATTAGCGAAGGAAGTGGCGTATATAGCGGCTTTGAGCGCCTCCCCAGCGCTTAGGCATCTCAAGATGCGCCACATCTATCAAGACGCTAAGAGCTGTACCTGACTCCGGCCAATCATGAATGTGAAAGATTCATGCCGTAGAAATTTTGAACAAAAAAAAGCGCGGTGGTTAAGACCGCGCTAAATATCCACCAAAGGAGGAGGATGGAGGAGACTGCATCCGAACTGCTAAAACCAGCAATCCAGAGAAAATCTTACTGCTGTTGAAAATAATTAACGGCGCTCGCGAGAAAAACTTTAGGGATTTTTTTATTTTTATAATCAATTAGATATGTGTCCGCAGGAACGGCTTAATACTGAATCGCCACGTTTTCTGTCGATAACCAGCCGCGCAGCGAGCCAATGAGATTTTCGTGCAACTGAACGCGCCAGCCAGCACCCAAGGTCATCTCACAGCGCGCATCCTGGTTGATGTAACTCACTGTCACCGGGCAACCGATTTCGCTTTCCTGCCGGTAAGGTGCCAGCATTTCCTTCAGCTTCACCGCATTGGCTTGGCCGTTCATCATCAGGCGCATGCCCTTGGCGAATTTTGTGCGCGCAGCGGAAAGGTCGTACAAGGCATCGGCCGAGACGCGCAGGCCGCCCGAATAATCGTCCTTGCTGATCTTGCCCTCGACCACCAGCAATTGGTCTTCTTGCAGAATCGCGCGATAACGCTCATAGACTTCGTTGAAGATCGCGACTTCGACTTGCGCCTCGCCATCGTCCAGTGCTACGAACGCCATTTTGCCGCGCCGTGTCATTTGGGTACGCATGGAATAGATGATGCCTGCGATCAGTTGCTTATCATGCTGCGGCGTTAACTTGCCCAGTTTGGTTTTTACAAAGCCTGCGATGTCCGGCGCGTACGCATCATAAGGATGGCCGCTGAAATAAAAGCCGAGACTTTTCTTTTCAAACATCAGCAATTCTTTTTCTGGCCAGCGCGCCGTCTGAACCAACTGATTGTCTTGCGCGGCAGATTCGTCCAGCGCGCCGAACAAGCTCGCTTGGTTGGCATTGCTCGCCGCTTGCTCCGCAGCTTCCAGTGCGTGACCCACCGTCGCCATTAAACTTGCGCGATGGTCATTAATCGAATCGAATGCCCCGGCGCAAATCAGCGCCTCAATTACGCGCCGATTCACCACACGCTTGTCGATGCGTCGGGTGAAATCGAATAAATCTTTGAACGGGCCATCCTGTTGCCGCGCTTGCACCATCGAATTGATCGCGGCCTCGCCCGTGCCTTTGATCGCGCCCAAGCCGTAACGGATTTGTTTTTCGTTCAAGGGCACGAAGCGGTGCGCGCTTTGGTTTACATCCGGCGCCAACAATTCGATATCGTTTTGCAGGCAATCGTCGTACAAGATGAAAACCTTGTCGGTATCGCCCATATCCGCCGTGAGCGTGGCTGCCATAAAAGCCGCCGCATAATGCGCTTTCAAATAGGCGGTCTGATACGCCACCAACGCATAGGCTGCCGAGTGCGATTTATTGAAGCCGTACTCGGCGAATTTCTCCATCAAATTGAACAAATCCGTGGCGAGCTTTTCGTTTACGCCACGCGCTACCGCGCCTTCGACGAAAATGGAGCGATGCTTCGCCATCTCCTCGGCTTTTTTCTTACCCATGGCGCGGCGCAGCAAATCGGCGGAGCCGAGCGTATAGCCACCCAGGGTCTGCGCGATCTGCATCACCTGTTCTTGATACACGATAACGCCATAAGTGGGCTTCAGCACATCCGTCAAATCGGGATGCATGTAATCCACGCGCGCCCGGCCATGTTTACGGTTGATAAAGTCATCCACCATGCCCGACTGCAAAGGGCCGGGGCGGAACAGCGCGACTAGCGCGATGATGTCCTCAAAATTATCCGGTTGCAGACGCCGGATCAGGTCTTTCATGCCGCGCGATTCCAACTGGAATACGGCGGTGGTGTTGCAGGCCTTCAATAATTTAAAGCTGGCCGCATCATCGAGTGGAATGGATTCGATGTTGAAGGTTTCCAGCTCCCCGCTTCCCGCTCCCAGCTTCCTGACAGAAGCCACCGCCCAATCAATGACCGTGAGCGTGCGCAAACCCAGGAAGTCGAATTTCACCAAGCCCGCCAATTCGACATCGTCCTTATCGAACTGACTCACCACCGACTCCGAACCCTGCGCGTTATAGGTAGGGCAAAAATCGGTGATCTTGCCCGGTGCAATCAACACGCCGCCCGCGTGCATGCCGACGTTACGCGCCATGCCTTCGAGCTTTTCGCCTAAGCTCCACAGCTCGGCGACTTCTTCTTCCTTCTCAATGCGCTCCAGGATTTGCGGTTCCTGGGTTTTGGCTTTTTCCAGCGTCATGCCGAGTTCAAAGGGGATCAATTTCGCCAGTTGATCTACAAAGTTGTAGGGCAAATCCAGCACCCGTCCCACATCGCGCACCACCGCCTTCGCAGCCATAGTGCCGAAGGTGGCGATCTGCGACACCGAATCCGCGCCATAGCGCTTGCGCACATATTCGATCACGCGCTCGCGCCCGTCCTGGCAAAAGTCCACGTCGAAGTCCGGCATCGACACCCGCTCCGGGTTCAAGAAGCGCTCAAACAGCAAGTCGTAGCGCAGCGGATCGAGATCGGTAATGCCCAAGCTATACGCCACCAGCGAGCCTGCGCCGGAACCCCGCCCCGGGCCGACTGGGACGCCGTTATGCTTGGCCCAGTTGATAAAGTCGGCCACGATCAAAAAATAACCGGGAAAACCCATCTGGATGATGGTTTTGGTTTCGAACACCAAGCGCGCTTCGTACTCCGGCCGCTTTTGCTCGCGCAAGCTCGCATCGGGGAATAACTGATCGAGCCGCTTAACGAGACCTGCTTGCGCTTCGGCCAGCATGAAGTCGTCCAGGCTTAAATCGCCCGGCGTGGGGAATTGCGGGAGTTGCGGCTTGCCTAATTCGATCGTGAGATTGCAACGCTTAGCGATCTCGACACTGTTTTCAAGCGCCTCGGGAATATCTGCGAACAACTCGACCATCTCGGCCTGGGATTTGAAATACTGATCTTGCGTAAAAGGACGCGGTCGGCGCGGGTCACCCAACATATTGCCTTCTGCAATGCATACCCGCGCTTCGTGCGCTTTAAAATCTTCACGATCAAGAAATTGAATCGGATGTGTCGCCACGACCGGCAGGCTCAGCTCAGCAGCCAACGCCGCTGCTTGGCGCACATGTGCGTCTATCTGCGGCGCGCCGGTGCGCTGCACTTCGAGATAAAAATGTCCGGGGAACAGCGCCGCCCATTCGTACGCCAGCGCGCGCGCACGATCAATATTTTGTTGCGCCAGTGCTTGCCCAACATCACCCAAATGCGCGCCAGACAGCGCGATCAAACCGCGCCCGCCGAGGCCCGCAAACCAGGCTTTATTCAACTCCGCATGGCCGCGATGCTGGTTCTCACGGTAGGCGCGCGCTAACAACTCACATAAATTGTGGTAACCCTCGCGGTTTTTACACAACAACAGCAGGCGCGACGGTTGGTCGCGATTAGATTCGTTGCTAATCCATACATCACAACCGATAACTGGCTTTACGCCCTGCTTGCGCGCGCCGGTATAAAACTTCACCAGCGCGAAAGTGTTAGAAAGATCAGTCAAAGCCAGGGCTGGCATACAGTCCGCAGCGGCCCGTTTCACCGCATCGTCAATACGGACAATGCCATCGACAATAGAGAATTCGGAATGCAGGCGCAGATGGACAAAAGAAGGGGCGGACATAAGCGTATAATTTTACCTTGTTTGCTCGCCCTCGCATCGATGATGCAAAAACCTTTTTTAACCACGGATGAACACGGATACACACGGATATAAACCCTTAGCGCTTTTGGCTTTTCATCTGTGTTTATCCGTGTTCATCCGTGGTTCCAAGACTTAAATCAATTATGAACCCACCCGAACTCCTTTCCCCCGCTGGTACGCTCGAAAAAATGCGTTACGCCTTTGCTTATGGCGCAGATGCGGTATATGCCGGCCAGCCGCGCTACTCTTTACGCGCGCGCAATAACGAGTTCGGGCTTGCAGAGCTCGCAATCGGCATCCAAGAAGCGCATGCCTTGGGCAAGAAATTTTTTGTCGCCAGTAATCTGATGCCGCATAACGCCAAAGTCAAAACCTATCTGGCGGATATGGCATCGGTGATCGCACTGCAACCTGACGCGCTTATCATGGCCGACCCGGGGCTCATCTCCATGGTGCGCGAAACCTGGCCGGAACAAGTCATTCATTTATCCGTACAGGCCAATACGGTGAATTACGCCACGGTGAAATTTTGGCAAGCGTTGGGTTTAAAGCGAATTATTCTGTCGCGCGAACTCTCGCTGGACGAAATCGCCGAAATTCGTCAACGCTGCCCGGACATCGAGCTGGAAGTATTCGTCCATGGCGCGCTATGCATCGCGTACTCCGGTCGCTGCTTGCTCTCTGGCTACTTCAATCACCGCGACCCGAACCAGGGCACTTGCACCAATTCCTGCCGCTGGGATTACAAAGTACATGAGGCAGTCGATGACGAAGGCAGCGGCATCCAAAAAATTGATTTCGATTTTCGCGGCGCGATGGAAACCAGCGGCCTCTCCGATTGCGGTAGCCAGCCGCGCCACCCACTGGCCGATAAAGTCTATTTGGTCGAAGAAAGCCAGCGCCCGGGCGAGATGATGCCGATTCTGGAAGATGAGCACGGCACCTACATCATGAATTCCAAAGACCTGCGCGCGGTAGAGCATGTGGCGCGCTTGGCAGAAATCGGCATCGACTCGTTCAAGATCGAGGGCCGCACCAAATCGCTGTATTACGTCGCGCGCACCGCGCAGATTTATCGGCGCTCGATTGACGATGCCGTCGCAGGCCGTCCGTTCGACCCTGGCTTACTTGGCGAATTGGAAAGTCTGGCCAATCGCGGCTACACCGACGGCTTCTACCAGCGCCATCACACGCAAGACCAACAAAATTATTTACGCGGGCACTCAGATTCCAAGCGCAGCCAATATGTGGGCGATATCGTGGGCTACGACGCCGCCACCGGACTAGCAGAAATCGTAGTCAAAAATCGCTTCCAGGTCGGTGATCGCCTGGAGATTTTGCATCCGCAAGGCAACCAGGAATTGTTGTTAGAGCGCATGGAAAATACCGAGGGCGTGACAGTAAATACTGCACCCGGATCAGGGCATCGCGTTCGCATCCCCGTCACCCGCAATCTTGACCGCGGGCTGGTCACGCGCTTTTTGTAACACCGACGCTTGCACTTGCTAGGCATCTGCCCTGCCGCTTTCGTCTTTATTCAAAATCATGCTGGCGCAAGCGACCGGTTACGCGCTTATCCAAGCCCTGAAATAGTTGGCGCGACTGGGCA
>JAYVBU010000149.1:0-7197 GCA_043750335.1 Betaproteobacteria bacterium
CGGTGTAATCGCCGATAACCGCTTGCTCGGCGATGCCGTTTTTGAGTGAACTCAGAAACCACTTAGCGTTATCTTCTATGCTTGTACGGTACACACTCAATTGGGATTCGAGCGAATAGTACAAACCCCAGGGATACGCTATTACCAACACAAAGCCACAGGAGGCCAATATTCTCGCGAGCAAACTCCATCGGCTTAGTTGAGCGAATCGACGCATTCGCTACTCTTTCAGCACCGTTTTTCTGTAAAACTCGCGATAGTTGTAGTAGTCCTTATCCGATGCGACGATAAAACCGACAGCATGATCGAGCTTCAATAGCTCAGCGCCTTGCTCTAGAATTTTTTTGCCCTCCGGGTCAGCCAGCATGCCGACGAATGCTTGTTGCACCGCTTTCGCGGCTACCTCCGGTACGGATGGGCTCACCATAATCGGTAGGTCTTTAAATTCTTCCGATGACCAGATAACGCGATACACAAATTTTTCGCGCTTACCAAAAGCGGCCAGCACATCTTCATTCACACCCACTGCGGCGACGCGGCCACTTTTCATTTGCCCAATCGCGCCTTCCTGATTACCCGCAAAGTTTGGGGTGACCCGAACCCCACGGCGTAACAGCATATCCATCGGTACGCGATAGCCCGCAAAAGCCTCCGCCGAGGGGAAGGCCACGCTCTGGCGATCTAAGTCCTCTAATCGAGCAATGGCAGAATCGACTGGTACGGCAATTTGCGCGCGGATATCGCCGGTTGTAGGGCGGGCAATCACTTTCCAACCTAGCTTGACGCGATCTTCGGTGAATAAGTGATTGGTGTAGGCGAACTGCGCCTCACCCCGGATAGTCAGCGCGGTGGTCTCGGGTGCGGTCTTGCCCATTTTCAGTCGCAGCTCTATGCCGGATTTTTTATGCACATACGCCAGAATCGGATTCCAGTACTGCGCGCTCAAGGTAGGGCTGCGTTGATTCAATACGCTAAAGTGGTAGATCGGTTCTTCTGCGTAGGCCACGCTGCCCGTAAATACAAGCAAAATGCTCCAGATTAAAGCGATTCTTCCCGCCATATTTTCACTCCTGGCCGACTGCTGACGGCACGGTTAAACAGCGTGTTATTTTGCCGATCAAACGTTCCAGATCGACCGGTTTGGTATCGTAGTCGGTGCACCCGACGGCAAGCGCGCGCTCTCTATCCCCCGCCATGGCATGCGAGGACAAACCAATGATGGGAATGTGCCTCGTTGACGCATCACACTTCATGCAATCTGCGGCCGCCCAGCCATCCATGAGCGGCAAGCTCATGTCCAACAAAATAATATCCGGTTGCCATTGCTGTGCGGACGACACACCTTGAACACCGTCCAGTGCTACCTCAACAACGTACCCACGCTTTTCCAAGCGACGTTTCAGCATATCGCGGTTTAAATCATTGTCTTCGACCAGTAATACGCGTTGCATGGCAGGCGCTTACGCCGCCGCGCGCGGAACAGCATTGGCGACCAGCAGAGGACTCTCCTCTGGGCCTTTCATATACTGTCGAACACGAATAAAGTCGGATTCGATGGAAAGAAAAGCCTCCACCACTTCTGGATCAAAATGGTGACCGCTGCCTTGCACGATAATCAATCGCGCATCTTCATGCGAAAACGCTTGCTTGTAGCAGCGCTTAGAGGTGAGCGCATCATAAACATCCCCTAACGCTAAAATGCGCGCTGCAATCGGTATCGACTCGCCGCTCAAGCCATGTGGATAGCCGCTGCCATCCCATTTTTCGTGATGGCCTTCTGCAATATCGATGCCCATGCTAATCAGCATATTGCCGGGGTGTTGTTCGTCCACCGCGCGCAAGGTCGCACCGCCAATGATGGCGTGCGTTTTCATGATCTCCCACTCAGCCAGATCGAGCTTGCCCGCCTTGAGCAAAATGTTGTCAGGGATGCCAACTTTGCCGATGTCGTGTAAGGGTGACGCGGCGTAAATTCCCTCGATAAAATCTTCGTCGATTACACGCTGATATTTTTCCAGATGCGCCATTTTTGCCGCCAACAGCTTGCAATACTCACGCATGCGTTCCAAGTGCGCGCCTGTCTCGTTATCGCGCGATTCGGCCAGCTTGGACATGGCAAAAATCGCCGCCAATTGCGCCGAAGAAATTTCGCGCACCTGATCCCGCACACGCGTTTCCAACTCGTGCTGATATACCGCTTCGCGGTCATGCAAGGTCTTTTTCTGTAGTGATGCTTCCACCCGCGCGCGCATCAATACCGGGTTGAAGGGCTTAGGCAGATAATCCTCAGCCCCAATCTCGATGCACTTAACGATGTTTTCCATTTCGTCGTTGGCAGAAACCATAATGACCGGCAAATGCACTAGATGTGGCTGCTCCTTGATCGCTTGCAGAACTTCGTAACCGCCCATCTCGGGCATCATGAGGTCCAGCATCACCAAATCATAAGCCGCGCCCGCAAGGTGTTGCAGCGCCACTTTGCCCGACTCAGCGCATGTCACGATGTGGCCAAGGTTTTGTAACCTGCGGGACAGCATGTCGCGATTGGCCTCCAAGTCGTCCACCACTAATATTTTTGCCGTCATTGCCGACCCCGAATTCTTTAACTATCTGAAATAACGAATAATTAAAAAGAATATCCATGCACTGCTGAAAACAGCTCCATGCAAATTGCTTAGGAATTAACGGAAGGAAGCGCCACAACTTTAATGGCGTCGAATATCAATATAGGGCAGACATGCAATTTGAATAAGCGGGGCCGCTTAATTTAAAATCTGTCGAATGAAATCGACCGCGACTGAGGGAAAATCAGGTGCACACCAACGGAAATATTAAATCCGCTTGAGCGCACCCGTGCCGATTATTTGAGCTCAGAGGTGCAGTGTGGGCAGCGCGTGGCTTTAAGCGGTATGGATGAAGCACAGAAGGGGCAGTCTTTTGTCGTGACGGGCGCGGGGGCTTCGTCTTGTTTCAAGCGGTTGATGTTGCGGATCAACATGAAGACAGCAAACGCGACAATCAGAAAGCTGATGACACTATTGACGAATACCCCGTAGTTGATCGTTACGGCTCCCGCCTTTTTAGCGTCAGCCAGCGAAGCATAGGGAGCCGCCGCAATCGCGCCCTCTTTTAGCACGACGTACAAATTAGAAAAATCCACATTCCCCATCAACATGCCAATCGGCGGCATGATGACATCATCCACAAGGGATTTCACAATCGCGCCGAATGCCGCGCCGATGATGATGCCCACAGCCATATCCACAACATTGCCGCGCATAGCGAACGCTTTGAATTCTTTTAACATGGCCTGCTCCCTGGCGAAAAAATCTGGCGGAGGCGGTGAGATTCGAACTCACGGAAGAGTTACCCCTTCGCTGGTTTTCAAGACCAGTGCCTTAAACCGCTCGGCCACACCTCCAGATATAAAAACACATCAATTTTGGGTGCTGGACGCAGCCAAGCATCCACAAAATCAATGGGCTACATGATAACCCGGCGTGTGCTTGGACACCAATGGGCTATTGAAACTTTTACCCGGCTTCGGTAGTCTTACCGGGTAGTTATATCCAACCCAAGGAGGGTTACATGCAACCGGAAAATCAATATCAATTTGGCGCAACCACATCCAACGGCGCAGCCTTGGCTTCAGACGCGCATAAGGTTCTACGCAACACCTATATGCTGCTGGCGCTCTCCATGCTGCCAACCATCGCTGGTGCGATGATCGGCATCAGTTTGAATTTCAGCTTCCTGGCACAAAGCCCATTCATGGCTGCGATCGGTTTTATGGCGGTGGCGTGGGGCATGATGTGGGCCGTTGGCAAAAATCGCGATAACGGTTTAGGCGTATTCCTGTTGCTCGGTTTTACCCTGTTTATGGGCGTGGCCCTGGGACCCATTCTGCAAGCAGCGTTGAATTTCAGCAATGGCGCACAAATGATTAGCATCGCAGCTGGGGGCACCTCGGTGATCTTCTTCACGCTGGCAGGCATCGTTACCGTTACCAAAAAAGACTTCAGCTTCATGGGACAGTTCTTGATGGTCGGCGCGGTGTTGCTCATCATTGCCATGTTGGCGAATGCCTTTTTCCAGATTCCTGCATTGTCTTTGGCCTTGTCGGCGATTGCGATTCTGGTATTCAGCGGCTTTATTTTGTTTGACGTAAGCCGGATCATCCATGGCGGAGAAACCAACTACGTTATGGCTACCTTGAGTTTGTATTTGAACATCTTCAACATTTTCGTCAATTTGTTGAATCTGTTGATGTCGCTCATGGGGCAGCGCGACTAAGTTATTCTCAACGTGCGCCAAAACGGGGTGGCCTTGGCCACCCCGTTTTGCTTTCAGCGCTCGAAAAGCGCAATCGACTCTACATGCGCCGTGTGCGGGAACATATTGGCGATGCCCGCACTCGCCAGGCGATAGCCATGCGTATGGACCAACACGTTCGCATCGCGCGCCAGCGTTGCCGGGTTACAAGAGATGTACACAATACGCTGCGGCAGCTCGCCCGAAAGCGATTTGACCAGCTCGCTTGCACCGTCGCGCGGCGGGTCGATCAGCAATTTATCGAAGCGCCCCCATGCGGCATAGGATGCCTCCGTCACCTCAAATAAATTCGCCGTATGAAAGGCCGTGCGCTGGCTCAAACCATTGTGTGCGCTATTCGCTGTCGCACGCGCGACCAGCGCCGCGCTGCCTTCAAAGCCCACTACCTCTGTGCCGCATCGTGCTATTGGCAGCGTGAAATTTCCCAAGCCGCAAAAAAAATCTGCGATGCGTTCACCCGGTTGCGGCTCGAGCAGGCCCAGCGCGCGCCGCACTAACACTTGATTCACAAAGGGATTAACCTGGGTAAATTCGGTGGGCGAAAAAGGCATTTCAATCGCAAATTCCGGCAAGCGGTAGCACAGTGCGGGGCTATTCAGGGGGTAGAACGGCTTGACCGTATCTGGGCCTTTTGATTGCAGCCACCATTGGATGGTGTAGCGGTCGGCAAAGACGCGCAAAGCCGCTTCATCTTCGGGTGACAGGGGCTCCATCACACGCAGCACCAGCACATCGACGTCGTCACCTAAAGCAATTTCTATTTGCGGGATACGATCCGGGCGCGATAATCCGCCGAGCAGTTCACGCAACGGATCAATCAGACGTGAGATGCGCTGCGGCATCACTTCACATTGATGCATATCGGCGACAAAACTACTCTTGCGCTCATGAAAGCCGACTAGTACGCCGCCCTTTTTCTCTACATAGCGCGCCGATATACGTGCTCGATGGCGATAACCCCAGCTTGGGCCATGAATCGGCGAGAGGATTTGTTCAGGGCGCACACGCCCGATATGCCACAGATTATTTTCCAATATCCGCTGCTTGGCCGCGACTTGGGCAGATTCATCCATGTGCTGCAAGCTGCATCCACCGCACACGCCATAATGCGGGCAACGCGCTGGAATACGGCTAAAGCTCTCGCGTACGAGTTGCGTCATCTGTGCAAAAGCGAAAGTTGGCTTCTTGCGATAGATCGAATATTCGACCACCTCACCCGGTAGCGCGCCATCAATAAATATTGCTTTATCTTCCGCGTGCGCGACGCCGCGCCCTTCATGATCGAGCGATTCAACGGTGACGGGCATCATGCGCTCCGCGCTAAATAGCGCGCTTCAATCACACGCAGGCCATGCGCCAAAGGTGTAGAGGCTAATAGCCAACCCGCGATCACCCCCGCTGTGTTAGCCGCCATATCAAACACGTCGTAACTACGGTCAGGGGTGAGGCTTTGTAAAAACTCCACGCCCACGCCCATGGCGACAAAAGCGAGCGCTAAGCCTAAGCGCCGCCAGACGCCTGAATACAACTGGCAGAACCAAAGCATCAAGCAACCATAAGCCAGAAAATGCGACACTTTGTCGTTTTGCTCAAATGACATGGGATGAGGCGGATTGGAGATGAGCGATAAGACAATCACGATCACAACCCACAGCCAGCCCAAGGCCAGCCAAACACGTTGGTAACGTAGCATCATGACCAGGCCGCCAAAAATTCACGCCAATGCGGCAAATCCAATGCACCTAGTTGCGCGCGCACCACGTCGCATTCTTGTTGATAGCGCTCGAGGGTGAATTGGCCGCGGATTAATTGAAAGCGCAAATACAGCAGGTAGGTATTGACTGCATCCGTCTCGCAATAATCTTTGATGGCGCTCGTCTCGCCCCGCTGGTAAGCGGGCCACACTTGTGCGCCATCCATGCCGAGCTTGCCGGGAAATCCAACCAGCTTGGACAAATCATCCAGCGCGACATTGGCGCGCGGCTGATACAGCGCCAGCAAATCCATCAAATCCGTATGCCGCGTATGGTAGCGGCTGAGGTAATTATTCCATTTAAAATCGCGGTCATCTTCACCCATATCCCAATAGCGCGGCGCGCTCACGCCATGCACCATGGCACGATAGTGCAACACGGGTAAATCGAAACCACCACCATTCCAGGACACTAATTGGGGCGTGTATTTTTCGATGCCATCAAAAAAACGCTGCACATTTGCCGCCTCGTCCTCGCCCGATAAAGACCAGACACGGAAGCCTTCATCCGAGCGCAGCGCACAAGAAATGACCAGTACCCGATGCACATGGAGCTGTAAAAAATCGCTGCCGGTCGCGATGCGGCGGCGCTGAAACGCGATCTCTGCTACTTGATTTGCGGGGGTATCGGGTGGCAAATCATATAGCTTGGCCAAGCCTGTTATGTCCGGAATCGTTTCAATATCGAAGGCGAGTATGGGGACCATGAATTAATCCGTTTGAAATAGTGTTGACATGCTCAAAAAATAGGCGAAAAATCACTAGGAGTATGACATTTGACTTGAAATATACACAGAAAAGCGAGGCGCATCATGCAAAGCACACTGGAACAACACTTTCCGCATATCGTTAACAAGCTGACGGAAATCTGGCGCGATGGCGATCAGGCCACGGAGTATCTTGATATGCTGCTGTTCAAGGAATCAGCCCGCGTCGAACGCCAAGGTTTCACCGACGACACATGGCTTGAGTTGACCTTATTAAACGATGTGCTGCGTCTGGAATATCCTCCGCAGCCCTCCACCACCGCGACCGATATCTGGGCGCAGGCGGCGGACGCACAGTTTACTTCTTGACCCAGCCACCGCTCGCATTCTGTACCCACCAGCCGC
>JAYVBU010000150.1:0-3255 GCA_043750335.1 Betaproteobacteria bacterium
GGCGATGGGACCGATTTCTTTGGCGACCCATTCGCGTAGCGTGGCGACGATTTTTTTCGCCGCTTCGCCGTTTGGCCGCGCGCCTTTTAGCACGACAAAGGCCACAATCGCTTCGCCTTTGATCTCGTGTGGCTTGCCCACGACGGCGGCTTCTGCCACCAAGGGGTTTGCCACCAGCGCGGATTCGACTTCCATCGTGCCGAGGCGATGGCCGGAGACATTCAGCACATCGTCGATGCGGCCCATGATCCAAAAATAACCGTCGCTATCGCGGTGCGAGGAGTCGCCCGCGAGGTAGGTTTTGCCGCCCAGCTCTGGTGGAAAATAGGTTTGTTTGAAGCGTTCGGGGTCGCCCCACAGCGTACGCAATTGCGAGGGGAAGGGGCGATTGATAACGAGTAAGCCGCCCTGGCCTTTATCTACTGGAGCACCCTGCTCGTCCACGATATCGGCCTGGATACCCGGTAGCGGTAAGGTGCAGGAGCCCGGCTTGGTGGGCACTGCGCCCGGCAATGGAGAAATCATATTGCAGCCAGTTTCAGTCTGCCACCAGGTATCGACAATCGGGCAGCGGCTTTGGCCCACAACTTCGTGATACCAAATCCAGGCTTCTGGGTTGATCGGCTCACCCACTGTGCCCAATAGGCGCAACGAGGATAAGTCGTAATGTTTGGGCAAATCGGCACCCAGTTTAATCAGGGAGCGGATCGCGGTGGGCGCAGTGTAGAACGTCGTGACTTTGTGCTTCTGGATCAGCTCCCAAAATCGGCCCGGATGGGGGTAGGTCGGGATGCCTTCGAACATCAGCATGGTCGCGCCCAACGCCAAGGGGCCATAGGCGACATAAGTATGCCCGGTGATCCAACCCACATCTGCGGTGCACCAATACACGTCCGTCGGCTTGTAGTCGAACACCCATTTCATTGACAGAATCGCACCCAATAAATAACCGCCGCTGGCATGCTGTACGCCCTTGGGCTTACCGGTAGAGCCGGAGGTGTACAGGATAAATAAGGGATGCTCAGCGTTCACCCAAGTAGGTTCGCACGTATCGGCTCGCCCCTGCACCACGTCATGCCACCACACATCGCGCGCGGTGTCCCAATGCACCGTATTGCCCGTGCGTTGGTACACGATGACTTTTTCCAGGGTGGTGCAAGCGCCCATGTTTATGGCTTCATCCACTGCGTCTTTGAGGCGCACAGCCTTGCCGCCGCGCAGACCTTCATCGGCGGTGACAATCGCCTTAGCGCCTGCGTCGATGATGCGCTCGTTCAAGCTCTTGGCGGAGAAGCCGCCGAACACCACTGAGTGTATCGCGCCGATGCGCGCACAGGCTTGCATGGCGACGACCGCCTCCACGCTCATTGGCATGTAGATAATGACGCGATCACCTTGCTGGATGTGGAGCGCCTTCAAGCCATTGGCGAATTGACACACGCGTTGATGTAATTGCTGGTAGCTGACGTGCATGACTTTGCCGTCGTCGGCTTCGAAAATGATTGCCGTTTTATTCGGTTGGGTTTGCAGATGCCGGTCAAGACAGTTGTAGGAGACATTCAACTCGCCATCGTAAAACCATTTATAGAACGGCGCTTCGCGCTCGTCCAAAACCTGCGTGAAGGGTTTGTGCCAACGTATTGACTCACGCGCGTGCTTGGCCCAAAAGCCTTCGTAATCACGCGCAGCATCCAGGCATAGCGCATCGTAGGCGGCTCTACCCGACACATTGGCCTGCTGCATGAATGACTCGCTCGGCGGAAATAGTCGGGTTTCGGTTAGGATAGATTCGATGTTGGCCATGACTGCTCCTGGGGGGCTGGTTAGCGGCTAAAATAAAGACTCATCTTACCAAAAGAACCCGATAAAAATCGCCGCACCGATGCCCGCTGTCAAACCGCTCATTGACGCCGCCCTGCGCTATACCCGCTTCGGCCAGCGCCTGCTTCAGGCTGAGCCTGGCTTGCGCGATGCATTGCTGGCGGATGGCGATCATGCCTTTAGCCGCAACGAGATGCAGGCCTATCTGACAGCGCAAGCGATTCAGGACGAGGACAGCCTGAAACGCGCGCTGCGCGGGCTGAGAAAGCGCGTGGCGTTGCGCCTCATGCTGCGCGATTTATCGGGCCAAGCTGATCTTGTCGAAATCATGGTCGGCATCACGCAGCTGGCCGAGGTGACGATCCAGACGGCTGTGCATCATCTGGATGACTGGCTACAGCAAATCCACGGCATACCGATGGGCGAGGAGTCCGGCACGCGCCAGAAATTAATTGTCGTCGGCATGGGAAAATTGGGCGGCGGCGAGTTGAATGTGTCATCGGATGTGGACCTCATTTACCTCTACCCGGAGGCGGGAAATACCAACGGTCGCACCACGCTTTCCAACCATGAATATTTCACCCGCCTGGGACAAAAGCTCAGCCAGGCGCTCTCGGAATTAACCAGCGATGGCCATGTGTTTCGCGTTGATCTGCGCTTGCGCCCCTATGGTGAGAGCGGGCCGCTGGTGTCCAGTTTCGCCATGCTGGAACAGTATTTCATCACACAGGGGCGCGAGTGGGAACGCTACGCCTGGATCAAGGGGCGCGCCTTAAGCGGAGATGAAGTGGGACTAATGCAGTTGGTGCGGCCCTTCGTGTATCGCAAGTATCTCGACTACGGCGCATTTGCCTCCTTGCGTAGCTTGCATGCACAGATTCGGCGTGAAGTCGCGCGCCGCGAGTTGGCAGGCAACATCAAGCTCGGGCCCGGTGGCATCCGTGAAATAGAATTCATCGCACAAGTGTTTCAACTTATCCGAGGGGGCAAAGAAATTGCACTGCAATTGCGCCCCACGCGCGCCATGCTCGATCTGCTTGGCGCGCGCCATTTGCTGCCCGATCCCACGGTGCAGGAGCTTCTGCGCGCCTACGCCTTTCTGCGCAATCTTGAACATCGTCTGCAATACCTGGACGATGCGCAAACCCAGACGCTGCCTTTGCAGCAAGCCGATGGCGAATTGATCGCGCAAGCCATGGGGTTTCCCACTTGGGACACCTTTAGCGCCGAGCTCGATCAACACCGCACGCGCGTCGAGGCGCATTTTGAAGATATTTTCTCTGCCGACACGTCAGCCACAGCGAGCGATTCGCCCTGGCTATTAGAAGACGGCGCAACTGATGCGCTCACCACGCTGGGCTATGCCGACCCCGCTCGTGCTGCCACGCTGTTAAAAAATCTCAAACACAGCCAGCGTTATTTGAATTTACCGAC
>JAYVBU010000151.1:0-15859 GCA_043750335.1 Betaproteobacteria bacterium
GCGGTAGGGACAGAGGCATACCTCTGGGATCGGGTGAATGGGATACGCAGTCTGGGTGCGCTGATTACCGGAGGTGACAGCGCAGCATATGACATCAATGATCGCGGCCAAGTAACCGGCTGGGCAAAATCGGCGAATGGGTTTGAGGCATTTCTTTGGGATAGCGTCAACGGCATGGTGGGTCTGGGAGACCTTGCGGGCGGTGCTTTTGAAAGTCGTGGCCGCGGAATAAACAATGCCGGAAAAGTCACCGGATACGGATCATCCGACAAGGGCATAGAGGTGTTTTTATGGGATGCAGTCACCGGCATGCAAAATCTGGGCGATCTACTAGGTGGCGATGTCGATGGCAGACCCAAATTTATAAATAACTCAGACCAGATTGCTGGCCGCAGCTCATCTACAAACGGAACAGTATTTGAAGCCTTTTTATGGACAGCTGAAGGGGGCATGCAGGCACTGGGGGACTTGCCGGGTGGTAATTTTCGCAGTACGGCAGAAGGTATTAACGATCTGGGTCAAGTGGTGGGTCGAGGTGACTCTGCCGCTGGCTTCGAGGCTTTCATTTGGGATGCTAAAAACGGCATGGTGTCGCTTGGCGATTTAGCTGGAGGGCAGTTGCGTAGCAGTGCTCAAGGGATTAACGACCAGTCGCAAGTAGTCGGTTCCTCCTATGACAGTTTCGGCACTCAAGCGTTTATTTGGGATGCGGTCAATGGCATGGTCAAGTTGCAGGACCTCGTGATAGATGGCAGTGCGACCGGCTGGCAATTGCAGGAGGGGCGAGACATTAACAACCGTGGTGAGATTGTAGGCTTCGGTAAAAACCCACAGGGCAACACAGAAAGCTTCATGCTCATACCCGTTTACGCAAGCTGCCAATAGGTTTCCCTAAGCTGATTTTTTGGAATAAATGGCGAAGCGACTTCACCCTTATAGGAGGTATGTTTTTATGCGTATCAAAACGAAGACGCTACATGCAGTAATGATGGCGGGGCTGGCTTTTTATATCACGCCGACCCACGCGGCCCGTGAGTTGGGGACTGTTAGGTTCGTGTCAGTGGACACCACTTGCGCTAAAAATGTGTCTGATTGTTGGTTGGTCGAAGTGACATGCCCAAGTATCGCAGTGATAACAGCGCGGTTGAAAATCAGAAACAGCACGGTGACCCCGAAGGGGACTGCCATATTCACAGAGGGCGGGCCAGGTAATACCTTTTGGGGCAACCAAGCTGTCCCGGCGGCCAATGCCTTAATTTATCTATCAAACAATGGGTTTAATACAGTTGAAGTTGCCTGGACGACTGCTTGGTGGAGCGACCCCAGCGCAAATTTAAACGGCGGTTACGATGGTTATCCGACGACGGCATGCAGACCGGCTACGATAGCTAAATATATTCGCGACACGTTTAATGGTGAGAGTCCAGATTTGGCTTTCTGCGCCAGCGGCAATAGCGGGGGATCAACACAAGTTGCTTTTATGCTCTCCCATTATGGAATGGGAAATCTAATGGATTTGGCCGTACCGACCAGCGGTCCCCCCGTCTCACAAATTGACACAGGGTGCTATGCAACACCTGGGTACGAATCCATGTGGTACACCAGCGATACGGCATCCACTATCGACCAGGCTTTCCGCGTAACCAAGAATGGCCCGTGCTTGACCAAGGATGTGAATTATCAAGTGCTGTACCGGAATGCATCGGTGTCCGTCGGTGGGGAATATCTTTATCCTTCCACTCATGTGCACTTTGTATTTGGGACGCTTGATAAAACCAGTGCAGTTGGCCAAGGGCTGTTTCATTTCGACACACTGCAACAAGCTGGGCAAACAATGCTCGGACAAGAGTTCATCGCTGGGGCCGGCCATCAAGTGCATCGTGCCGAAGCAGGCGCGAACGCAATCCGCGACAAAATCATTGCCGAGTGTCGTAAACATTAAGCGGCAATCAGCAAGCCTTTTGGCCGGCTTGCTGCCGCCGGTTAAGTTAAATCGGAGAGGGGGGAATGTAATGCTGAAGGCTGTTTATACGGCACTGATGCGCAACGTTCCGATGTTGGTGCTTTGCTGGTTTACTGGCCTGCCAACGTTGACAATTGCCGCGCCTAATATCGTTTTAATTCTGATGGACGACATGAATTACTCGGAAGAGTTGTACATGCCGTTATTTCAGGAAAAGGTGGCTGCTCTGGGAATGCAGTTTACGCAGTCCTACACCGTGTCGCCTTTTTGTTGCCCGGCACGGGCCTCGATTTTGCGCGGCCAATATGTACATAATCATGGTGTGTATGGCAACGGTGGATCGGATGGTGGTTTCAATCAATTCCACGATGCCGGTTTGGAGTCGGAAACAATTGCCACCTGGATGCAGAGCCTTGGCTATCGCACGGGGCTCGTCGGTAAGTATCTCAATGGGTACGGTATTACGCGCGGGCTGGAAACCTACGTGCCGCCAGGATGGGATGATTGGTTTGCGCTGGTGCGCCAGCCTTACTATAACGTGACGCTTGTGGAGAATGGCGTTAGCGTTGTTTATTCCGCAACCGAGTATCAAACTGATTTATTGGCGGACAAGGCCAAGTCTTTTGTCGAAAAATTTAATAGCGATCCACGTCCCTTTTTTCTGTATTTCGCACCTTCGGCCCCGCATTCGCCGTGGACCCCCGCCGCGCGCCACAAAGGCGCGTACGCCGGCTTGACCGCACCGCGAACAATCTCTTTCAATGAGGCAGATGTCACGGACAAGCCAAGTTATGTTAAAGATTTACCGCTGATGACGACGGCAGATATTTCAAAGGTAGATTCTTCTTTTCCGACGCGTATGGAATCGTTGCTGGCTGTTGATGAGGCAATTGACGGCTTGATAAGTATGCTCACGCAAATCGGTCAGCTGGACAACACCTACATTTTCTTTACTTCGGATAACGGCTGGCAGCAAGGCGAGCACCGCATGTTCGACACTAAGGGCGTCCCCTATGAGGAGTCGATTCGCATGCCGCTGGCGGTAAAAGGGCCAGGTATTGCCGCCGCAGCATTACGCAGTGAATTGGTGGCCAATATCGATCTCGCGCCTACCTTTATTGAAATAGCCGGTGGAACGCTGCCCGCTATTGCAGATGGCCGCAGCTTGCTGCCTATCCTGAACAATCAGCAGCCGCTTCAATGGCGCAAGCGCGTTATGGTGGAAGGGCTCAGCGAAAGCCAGGAAAGAATTCCGCAGTACCGCTCAATGCGGACACTGCGTTATTCTTTTTCTGACTATTACAACTTAGGGGAAAAGGAAATGTACGACCTTACACTTGACCCCTATGAGCTGAGCAATCTATATGGAAAAGTAAGCACATCGCTTCAAAGCAGATTGACCAGCGATTTGGGCGCGCTGCAAACCTGCGCGGGCGCTACGTGCCGCGTAGTGGATCAGTAAGGTGGCTTAGCGGTTAGTTCCGCTGTCGCCTCGTGGGGATATTGTGACCAGCTAAAACCCTGGGTATTTGCTTGCGCGAAACCCAGGGTTTAGTTGCTGAGGCTTAATGCTGCAAGGTAATCAACAAGGCGCTTCCATCGCCTTGCAAGGTGGGCGCAGTCGTAAATTTTATATCGTATCCAGTCGCAGTTTCGCTGACTGTTGCCGTGACGTAGCCATGGCCGCCCGTAGCTGAAAATTGGTGCACGGTTGCCGTTACAGCGCCTGTCCAGCCTTCTTTATTGAATTGCACTGAAGTCAGATTGGCGCTTAGCAATGGGTCCGAGAAATTTGATGTCACGACAAGCATGCGTTTATTGCCATCGAGCACTGAGTTAAAACGATAGGTGTAGAGCGTGGCCACCCCTGTCCCAACGTTGGTCACCCCATCCGTGAAAACTTCCAGCGGGTCATCGGCAATGAAATTGCGCATGGCGACTAGCGCTTCATCAGGGCTCGTCCCCGTGACGGCGCCATTTAAATTCCAATCGTAATACGCAACCCGGCTTTGGTCTGGCGTCAGCGAGCGTTTGTAGAACCAGCTCAGTTGCTCACCGGTGGTGAGCAGCGCGCGCCCGGCACCCGCACCGGAGTCCACTGCTTTTGCGCCGATTTCTTCCGTTGTCCAGAGGCCGCGTATCCGCCCCTTGCCTTTCCATTTACTCCATATCTCGTCAAGATTGGCGTTATTAGCGACGTAGTGCACCGTAATCAAATCCACCAATTCATACACGTACTTTCCCTTTTGCGCGGGCGCATAAGTTCCTTGTACTTGGTAGTTCAGCATGACGTCCAGCCATGTGCGCGCTTCAGTTGTAGCGGCATTGCCAATCGAACCCAGGGCAATGGTAGCGGCGAGCGGGTTGCCGAAATACTGGGTGCTGGCACTCATGGCTTTATCGACAGTCGGTGCGAGCAGATACTCTACGTAATAGGGAATCAAATCCACATCATAGGAACCCGCCACACCCGGTATGACGATACCGCGCGATGCGGCCCAGTCACGCAAGTTTGTGCTGATTGAGCTTTGCGTAATTTCATTCCCTAATTGGTAGAAGACACGTTTGGCAGATGGGTCCAGCAAAGACAATTGCTCGACTTCGGCGCGAACAGCCTCTTGCCAAGTCGCGACGCCACCATCGTAAATCAGGTTTAAAAACTCAGACATCGACGGGCCATCGCGCATAAAACCTGTGATCGGCAACATGAGATCGTGCGTGGCTAGGTCGGCTGCGGCGCTGTTGTACAACTCGGTTGTTAAGCTAGGGTCTTTGACCAAGCTCATGCCCGTCGAAGCGACGAGCCAGTGACGCACCCAGGAGCCCCAACTTGCTACCCCGCCGACCGAGCCCATATAGCTGGTCCAGGCACTCGGATAGCCGGGGCCGCCAGCAACGACGGTCACGACCATGGTTTGGCTCGCCTTCAGCGAAGCGTCAGATGCGGTAAAGGTGACCGAGTAAGTTCCGGTCACACCGACTGTGGGGCGCGCACGAAATACCTTGCCATCGAAACTCATCCAAGTGCGCAAGCCCGTGGCGGTGACGGTAAGAACATCGCCATCGGGATCGCTGGCGCTGATTGGCAGACTTAAGACTTTGCCATCGCCGATTTCCCAGTTGCCTGGGCTGCTTAGCACGGGTGCTTGATTACTGTTGGCGACGGTAACGCTCATGCTGAGCTTGGTTTGCTTGAGCGTGTCACTTGCCGTAAAGGTAACCGTGTAGGTTCCTACATCGCTAAAACCAGGGCTGGCGCTTAACGTCTTGCCGTCAAAAGTCATCCAGGATTTCAGACCGGTTGCGGTGATAGTGATCGCGTCGCCATCAGGATCAGAAGCAAGAATTGGTATCGTGGTAGTGACACCTTCGTTGATAGATTGTGTGGAAGAAGTCTGGAAAACGGGTGCTTGGTTGACTTGATTCACGGTAAGCGTGGTTTGCGTCTGGCTACTGGCTTTGCCATCGCTGGCGGTGAAAGTCAGCACATAAGCGCCGCTATCGGAATACCCCGGTTTAGCGGTGAAATATTTTCCATCGAACGTCATCCAGGTTTTCAAAGGAGAAGCGGTGACCGTGATGACATCCTTATCTGCATCCGTCGCCACGACGGAGAAGGTAAGCGAGCCGCCTTCCGAAACCGATTTATTCGTTACGGGATTGATGGCAGGCGCTTGGTTGACGTTGGTCACCGTGAGCGTAAAACTGGTGGAGATAACCAGCAGGCCATCGCTTGCGCTGATGCTAACGGTGTAGGTACCGGAATCGCTGAGCGTGGGCGTGGCCGTAAAGGTATTGCCCGTGAGCTTCATCCAAGATTTAAAATTTTTGGGGCTGAGCGTAACAGGGCTACCTTCTGGATCGGTAGCGCTCACCGTAACATTAAGCGAACTATTTTCCGCTACGGATTGAGCGGCGATGGGTACAAAGGCGGGGGGCTGGTTGGCCGCGAAAGCTTGCGGCATGAATAAAATGAGGGGAAATAATCTTAGAAAAAAATAGAAATGCTGCATGATAAAGCTCCTTCTGCTTGGTTGACTCATTGAAAACTATGCAGAGCGTTAACCATTACGAAGGAGTTAAGGCTAGTGAAAAACCCAGCCGTATCTCCAAAGGCGTTTCGGCCTTGTCCCGTATGGCGATCCCGCTGCCATCGGGTTAAGTACACCCATTAGGCCGGTAATTTTGCGTCCCTGCCTTTCGACAGGTTTGCCCTTTGCATTCGGTCTCTCGCTAATGCGATTAGCAGGGAGAACGGCATCAAAGTAGAGAACTTGAATACGCGGATCAACTTAAAAAAATGTAATTGAAATTTTTATGGGATAAATATTTCAGAAAAAAGATTGCGCTTGGCGCGTGAGGGTGGCGGAGGTGTGTTTGCTATAGCCTATAAATATGCAGGTATTGAGTAAGTGAAATTATGTACATTGAAAATAAAGAACAAAAGATAAACCCAATTTTCAGGTTTTTTTGGGGCAAAAAATTAACCAGATGTAATGAAAAGCAGCGCCGTAGCGGATCGAATTACGGTGAGTGTGGGTCTATTTTATCGACATGCTAGCCCCCAAATGTTCGGGGTCAGAGAGGCTGATTGTGCCGGTTTTTTGTGCATGTTTTACGGCCAACGCGTAAATTTTAGCCATGTCTTCATCCGTGATATCGACATAAGACCCCATCTCTTTTATCGCGAATACGAAATCATCGTGCTGTAAATCGTTGCTTGAAGCGGATGATGGCAGCTCGCCATGATCGGCCACCTTAGAAAAATAAGCCGGATAGCGTCGCCACTGAAACGCGTAGTTCACAAAAATTGCGGCCAATAGCAGGATGCCGATGTTGAGCAAGACCGGGGTAAAAGCAAATTGATAACCCAGCGCGTGTACGTCGGGGCCGCCGATTACCGGCACGAGCGCCGTGCCACCGGCGGGTGGATGGATGCAGCGCAAGTAGCTCATTGCGGCGATGGAAAGTGCAACGCTCAAGGGTGCGGCAATATAGGGGTTAGCAACCGTCTGTGCGCAAAAAACACCGATCAGCGTGCAAATGAAATGGCTACCGACCAAGGGCCAGGGTTGCGCAAAAATACTGTGTGGCACAGCGAACAACAACACCGCAGAGGAGCCCATAGAAGCGATCAAGAGGGCCGCGCCGTGCAGACCGGCGTACTGCGCGCTGATCCATAAAGTGAGAAAAATGCCGATGAAACCGCCGATGATCGAGATCGCTTTTTCGGCGTGGCCGGTATTGTCAGACTCGATGCCGATAATCGACCGTAATTTTTTGAACGTCATGGGGTGAACCTTTTTCCGTGATAAATAAAGCACATGGCTTGGCGCAGGGCCATGTAAATTTTGCTAGCGGTTTTAATTTTACGATACAGTCCGCATCGTTCGACAGTATTTCTGATGACCTTATTGCATAAGCGAAATGAAAGCCATGTCCGATTTTTCTTCCCGCCTCGTCGCATGGCAAAAAGCGCAAGGCCGCCACGATCTGCCGTGGCAGAACACGCGCGACGCCTACCGCATCTGGGTCTCTGAAATCATGTTGCAGCAGACGCAAGTGGCGACGGTCATTCCCTACTATCAGCGTTTCATGGCGCGCTTTCCCGATCTTGCCAGTCTGGCGGAGGCGGACGAAGACGCTGTGCTCGCGCATTGGAGTGGCTTGGGTTATTACGCGCGTGCGCGCAATTTGCATGCGGCGGCACGGCGCATCGTGGCGCATCATCAAGGGGTTTTTCCTAATGAGATAAAGGCCATTACGGATTTGCCCGGTATTGGGCCTTCGACTGCGGCGGCGATCGCGGCCTTTGCGTTTGGTGCGCGCGGCGCGATTCTCGACGGCAATGTGAAGCGCGTACTCACGCGCTGTTTTGGTATTGCAGGTTTTCCTGGCGATAAAGCCGTGGAGGCGCAGTTATGGACGCTGGCAAAATCGTTGTTGCCGGATGCCGGGATCGAACGTTATACCCAAGGCCTAATGGACCTCGGCGCGACCTTATGCACCCGCGCCCAACCGCGTTGCGATCATTGTCCTATGCGAGACTATTGCATCGCGCGGCGTGATGATCGCATCGCGCAACTACCGACACCGAAGCAGAAGAAAAAAATTCCCGAACGTGAAACAGTGATGCTGATCTTGCGTCATGGCAATGAAGTATTGTTGCAGAAGCGTCCTGCCTGTGGCATTTGGGGGGGCTTGTGGAGCTTTCCCGAAGTCGCGCCGGAGGCGATATTAGCGCACCATTTGCAAACGCACTTCGGCATGCAAGCGGAGCGTGTCGCATCCATGCCGCCGCTGGTGCACAGCTTCACGCATTTTCGTCTCACGATTCGCGTACTGGTGGTGTGGGCGAGTAAGCCTCGCGCATCTCACCCCGGCACGATGTTCATTGATCGCGTTGACGCGTTGGGTGCGGCGCTGCCCGCGCCGGTGAGGCGGCTACTTGATCTGTTAGACTGAATCAGCGTGGTTTGCCGCGCGTGTAGTCGAATAGACATTCATCGCGGAAATTTTTTCAATGCTTGCTGATCGCCCCCACTGGCACACCCTGACGACTGATGCAGTCGCGGCGCGCTTGCGCGTTGATCCGGCGCAAGGTTTAGCCTCAGATGAGGCCGCGCGGCGCTTGGCACAAACGCATCCAAACGAAATCACTGAACAGCGTCGGCGCAGCCTGCTTATGCTTTTCGTATCGCAGTTCACAGACTTCATGATTTTGGTGTTGATAGCGGCGGCGATTATTGCGGGCATCGTGGGTGAGCCGCAGGACAGCATCGCCATCGGCGTGATTTTGTTGCTCAATGCCGCGATTGGTTTTATCCAAGCTTACCGTGCAGAGCGCGCCATGGCGGCTTTGCTGCGTCTTGCTGCCGTACACGCGCGGGTGCGGCGCAATGGCCGCTGGGCAAGCATCCCCAGCGCGCAACTGACACCGGGCGATGTGGTGGCGCTGGAAGCAGGCAATATCGTGCCGGCCGATGTGCGCCTGTTCGAGGTAGCGCAGCTGAAGGTGGAAGAAGCGGCGCTCACCGGCGAATCGCAGCCGAGTGATAAATCTATTGGTGTTCTGCATGAGACGGATTTGGCCTTGGGCGACCGGCGCAACCTCGCGTATAAAGGCACGCTCGTCAGCTATGGGCGGGCCGAGGGCATTGTGATCGCCACAGGTATGCACACCGAGCTGGGGCGGATCGCGGCGTTATTGCAAGCGGTGGGCGACGTAAAAACGCCACTGCAAAAACGCTTGACGGTGTTTGGTCAGCGCTTGGCGCTGGCGGTGATTGCACTGTGCGTGATTATTTTTGTGGTGGGCGTGTTGCGTGGCGAGCCGCTGACGTTGATGTTTCTGACGGCGGTGAGCCTAGCCGTGGCTGCGATCCCGGAAGCCTTGCCCGCAGTGGTGACGATCTCACTCGCGCTGGGCGCGCACAAAATGGTGCAGCGCCATGCATTGATCCGGCGCTTGCCAGCGGTGGAGACGCTGGGTTCGGTAACCTTCATCTGTGCCGATAAAACCGGCACCCTGACCGAAAACCGCATGCGTGTCGAACGCTATTGGTCAAGCGAAGGCAGCACCGATAACATTCCATCCGCGCCGTCGGCGGCCTGGATAGCGCTGGCGCGCGCGATGGCCTTGAGCAACGATGCGATGCGCCAGGGGTCGGGTAAAAAAATTCTGGGCGACCCGACCGAGGTCGCGTTGTATCAAGCAGCGCGCAGCGCTGGCTTCGATAAAGCGGAGTTGTCGGCCAGCTATCCGCGCGCGGCTGAAATCCCCTTTGATTCCGAGCGCAAGCGCATGGCGACGCTACACCGCACAGCGCAAGGCGTGACGCTCTATGTAAAAGGTGCGCCGGAAACTTTGTTGCCGCGCTGCGTCGCTAGCATGGCGGGCGCATTCGATTGCGCCGTCGCACTGACGCAAGCAGAGTCGTTTGCGGCGCAAGGCCTGCGCGTATTGGCGCTGGCGTATCGCGATATCGCAGCGCTTCCCGCTGATCTCGATGCGGATGATGTCGAACAACAATTAATTTTTCTCGGCTTGGTCGGTTTGATCGACCCGCCGCGCCCGGAAGCAGCCGAGGCGGTGGCGCAGTGCCGCAGGGCAGGCATTACCCCGGTCATGATTACCGGCGATCATCCGGCCACCGCGCGCGCCATCGCGCAGCGCCTTGGCATCATCGGCGATGGAGATGAGGTACTTACCGGCCAGCAGTTGGATCAACTATCGTTAGCTGAATTCGAAAAGCATGTAGAGCGGGTGCGCGTGTATGCGCGCGTCGCGCCTGAACAAAAAATTAAAATCGTCAAAGCGCTGCAAGACCAAGGTGAATTCGTGGCGATGACCGGCGATGGCGTGAATGATGCGCCAGCTTTGAAGCGCGCCGATATCGGCATCGCCATGGGCCGTGGCGGAACGGACGTGGCGCGTGAAGCCGCGCACATGATATTGCTCGATGATAATTTCGCCAGCATCGTCGCCGCAGTGCGCGAAGGACGCCGCATCTACGACAACCTGCGTAAGTTTGTGAAATACAACATGACGAGCAATGCGGGCGAAGTGCTGACGCTGTTTCTGGCGCCGTTCTTGGGCTTACCCCTTCCTTTGCTGCCGATCCATCTCTTATGGATGAATCTCGTCACCGATGGGCTGCCGGGCTTGGCGTTGGCGGCGGAGCCAGCAGCGCGCGGCATCATGCAGCGTCCACCGCGTCCGCCGCAGGAGAGCATCTTCGCCCATGGCAATTGGCAGCATATGCTTTGGGTGGGCTTACTGCTCGGTGCAGTGAGCGTGGCGACCCAGGCATGGGCTATTCACGCGGGCTCCGCGCATTGGCAGAGCATGGTGTTCACCGTGCTCACACTGTCGCAAATGGGCCACGCATTGGCGGTTCGTTCAGAACGCGATTCACTATTCACGCAAGGGTTGTTGAGCAACAAGCCGCTGCTCGCCGCCATCGCCATTACCTTCGCCTTGCAAATGGCGGTGCTGTATGTGCCCGCGCTCAATCCGATCTTCAAGACTGCGCCTTTGACCTGGGCCGAACTCGGCTTGTGCTTGGCGCTGTCAAGCGTGGTGTTTATCGCCGTGGAAATTGAAAAAATGCTGGTGCGACGCGGGCTGCTATACGCGGCGTAAATCGGTGCGTCAGGACGATGCCTTTTGTATTCATATCGCATGCTCTATGCTGGTTTAACAAAAGGGAGAGACAGGCATATGCATGTGCTGGCAATCAACACGGGCAGTTCATCCATCAAGCTCACGGCTTTTGCCGTCGATGCGAGCGGGCTTACCGTATGTGGTGAGGCGCGTTATGCAGCAGATGTAACTGACGTCGGCGCGCGGCTGAAATCGTTTGTGGTGCAGCACGGCGTAGTGCGAGTCGCAGCGGTGGCACATCGTGTAGTGCATGGCGGTGCGCGCCTGAGTGCTTCGTGCAGGATAGATGCCGCAGTCGAAACCGAGATCGAACGCATTGCACCCTTAGCCCCGCTGCACAACCCCTTGGCGCTGGCCTGGATACGCGCATGCCGCGCGGCGCTGGGCGCGGATGTGCCGCAGATAGCCGTATTTGACACCGCTTTTTATGCACCGCTGCCTGCGGTGGCACAAACCTATGCCGTGCCGCACGAACTTAGCTCACGCCACGGTTTACGCCGCTACGGCTTTCATGGTTTAGCGCATCAAGCCATGTGCCAGCGTTGGCAAGTGTTGCGTCCGGAGATCGCGGGCGGTGGCCGCGTGATCTCATTTCAGTTGGGCGCTGGCTGTTCGGTCACGGCCAGTGAGCGTGGCGTTGCGCGCGATACGTCAATGGGTTTCTCGCCACTGGAAGGCTTGGTGATGGCGACGCGCAGTGGCGATATTGATCCTGGGCTGCTGTTGTATTTGCAGCGCGTGGAAGGCATGAGCCCAGAGGACGCGGCGCGCATGCTCAACGAGCAATCCGGGCTATTGGGTGTTTCTGGAATCAGCGGCGACATGCGCGCATTACTCGCGAGCGACGACGCGCGCGCGCAGTTGGCGGTGTCGCTCTATTGCTACCGCGCGCGCAAATATCTTGGCGCGTATCTCGCGGTACTGGGCGGTGCGGAGGCGATTTTATTTGGCGGCGGTGTAGGCGAGCACGCCGCCGCCGTGCGCGCCGCGATTCTCGCTGACTTTGGCTGGGCAGGCTTGCAACTCGATGCAGCCGCCAACCACGCCGCTACGGTGCGCGAGGCCTGTATCAGTTCAGCCGACAGCCGCATTCAAGCGTGGGTAATTCCGGTAGATGAAGCGCAGATTTTGGCGCAAGCAGCGCTACCGTTTTTGATGACTTAACCTAGGCGTCTCACCATGACAACAACAGCTACGCAAATTGAAGATTTCGCACTGCTCGACGCCTGGTGGCGCGCGGCGAATTATCTCGCGGTCGGGCAGATTTATTTGCTCGACAATCCCTTGCTCACGTCAGCGCTCAAGCCAGCGCATATCAAGCCGCGCTTGCTCGGTCATTGGGGCACAACGCCAGGACTGAATTTTATTTACGCGCACTTGAACCGCATCATCAAACGGCACGACCTCAACATGATTTACATCGCCGGGCCGGGCCATGGCGGCCCCGCGCTGGTCGCCAGCACTTGGCTTGATGGCAGCTACAGCGAGCAGTATCCGAATATCTCGCGCGACACGGAAGGCATGCGGCAATTGTTTCGCCAGTTCTCTTTCCCCGGTGGCGTTGGCAGCCACGTCACAGCCGAAGTGCCCGGCTCGATTCATGAAGGTGGCGAATTGGGCTACGCGCTGTCACATGCTTTCGGAGCGGCGTTCGATAATCCTGATTTAATTGTTGCCTGCGTGGTGGGTGATGGTGAGGCTGAGACTGGGCCGCTTGCCACTGCATGGCATTCGAATAAATTTCTCAATCCCGCCAGCGATGGCGCAGTGCTGCCGATTTTGCATCTCAATGGTTACAAGATCGCCAATCCCAGCGTGCTTGCGCGCATTCCGCATGCGGAGCTCGAAGCGCTATTCGTAGGCTATGGCTATAAGCCGCACTTTGTCGAAGGCTCGGAACCGGCAGCGATGCATCGACAAATGGCGGCGACATTGGATATCGTGACAGCAGAAATTCGCGCCATCCAACACGCCGCGCGCACCACAGGTGTACTCGATCGCCCGCGCTGGCCGATGATTGTGTTGAAATCCCCCAAGGGTTGGACCGGGCCGAAGGAAGTGGATGGTAAACCGGCGGAAGGCTCTTGGCGCTCGCATCAAGTGCCATTCTCGGATACCAACAATCCTGAACACCTGCGCTTGCTGGAGCAATGGATGAAAAGCTACCGGCCCGAAGAATTATTCGACGCGCAAGGTGCGCCACGCGCGGAAATCGCAGCACTCGCGCCGCTAGGTGAGCGTCGCATGGGTTCGAACCCGCACACCAACGGCGGCAGGCTGCTGCGCGATCTACGCATGCCGAATTTTCGCGACTACGCCGTCCAGGTGCCGCAGCCCGGTGCAGTCATGGCCGAATCGACGCGCGTCATGGGCAATCTATTGCGCGATGTAATGAAAATGAATGCTGAGATGCGCAACTTTCGCGTGGTAGGCCCAGACGAAACCGCCTCCAATCGCCTGGGCGCGCTGTTCGACGTCACTGATCGCGCCTGGCTTGCCGAGCGCCTGCCCACGGACGAACATCTCGCACCCGATGGGCGGGTCATGGAAATCCTCTCCGAGCACACCTGTCAGGGTTGGCTCGAAGGCTATTTGCTTACCGGTCGCCACGGATTTTTTTCGTGCTACGAAGCCTTCATTCACATCATCGGCTCGATGTTCAACCAGCACGCCAAGTGGCTCAAAGTCTGCAATGAGATTCCTTGGCGGCAACCGATTGCCTCGCTCAATTACCTACTCACCTCGCATGTTTGGCGCCAGGATCATAACGGCTTCTCACACCAAGACCCCGGCTTCATCGACCATGTGGTGAATAAAAAGGCCAGCACGATCCGCGTGTATTTACCGCCGGATGCCAATACCCTGTTGTGTGTAAGCGACCATTGCCTGCGCTCACGCAACCTGATTAACGTCATCGTCGCGGGCAAACAAATGGAAGCGCAATGGCTGGATATGGATGCCGCGATCAAACACTGCGCCGCCGGTATCGGTATATTTGACTGGGCGAGCAACGATCAGGGCGGCGCGCCGGATGTGGTCATGGCCTGTGCGGGCGATGTGCCGACGCTAGAAACGTTGGCCGCCGTGGATTTGCTGCGCCAACATCTGCCCGAACTGAAAGTGCGCGTGGTTAACGTCGTGGACCTGATGACTTTGCAGCCGCCCGGCGAACATCCGCACGGGCTCACGGATCGCGATTTCGATTCGCTGTTCACCACCGATAAGCCGGTCATCTTCGCCTACCACGGCTATCCTTGGCTGATCCATCGGCTTACCTACCGCCGCACCAACCACCCCAACTTGCATGTGCGCGGCTATAAAGAAGAAGGCACGACCACCACGCCCTTCGATATGGCCGTGCTCAATGATCTCGACCGCTTTCACCTCGCGGGGGATGTGATCGACCGCGTACCCGCCTTGAGCCCGAAGGCGGCCTACCTCAAACAGTTCTTACGCGACAAGCTCACCGAGCACAGTGAATACATTCGTGCGCACGGCCAGGATATGCCAGAGATTTTGGCGTGGAAATGGCCGCAGACCAAAGCCTAGATAGACGCCTCAAATAAAAATGTATCCCCCGTGTAAGGACAACCGCCGCCTAGCGACTACTACTGCGTAAGGCAAATTTCATATTGCTCATGTGTTTCTTTGCCCTACACCGGAGCCGTGCTTGGCGCGGCTCCACCCCAAAGTTTAAAACGCGTTTTTTATTCATCTAAAGGAGATTTTCACATGTCGATTCAATCCAAAGGCGCAGCACTCGCAACCCTCGCAGCCGTTATGGCACTGTCAGCATCCCCCGTATTCGCCGCCGCCCACTCCGGCGCAGCACCCGCCGCAACCAAACAGCCAGCCGGCAGCAGCGGCGCAGCTATCGGCGCCAGCGACAAAGTGCATTGCTACGGCGTGCACTCTTGCAAAGGCAACAGCGATTGCAAAACCGCTGAGAACAGCTGCAAAGGTCAAAATGAATGCAAAGGGCACGGCTTCAAAGGCGTGATGGCGAAAGACTGCCTGGCACAGGGTGGCGTGATTTCTGACGTTAAGCCTAAGTAAGACGTATTGCGTTACAAGTAAGGAATCCAGGCCCGGTGCCTGGATTTTTTACCCTGAATGTTTCGATCCAGACATTCAAGGTAAAAAACGGTCTATTGCCATGAATCTCCCCCCCGCCAATCTTAAAAATAAATCGCCCGGCTTTGGCCTGGGGCTGCGTCCCCAGCATTACCCGGATTTCTTGGGCGAGTCGCAAGCAGTCGATTGGCTGGAAATTATCTCTGAAAATTACATGATCCCCGGCGGCAAGCCGCTGGCCATGCTCGATGCGATCCTGGAGCGTTACCCAGTCGCTATGCACGGCGTTTCCTTGTCGATCGGTTCGACCGATGGGCTGGATCCGCACTATCTAAGTGACCTCAAAGCGCTCGTTCATCGAGTCAACCCGATGTGGGTTTCAGATCACTTATGCTGGACCGGCGTGCAAGGCCGTAACGCGCATGATTTGTTGCCGCTGCCGTATAGCGAAGAAGCGCTGCGACTGGTGGTGCGGCATGTGAAGCAAGTGCAGGATACCCTGGGTCAACGCATCCTGCTGGAAAACGTATCGAGCTATCTTGATTACCGCAGCTCTGAAATGAGCGAGTGGGAATTTCTGCGCCAAGTTGCAGAACAAGCCGATTGCCTGCTCCTACTCGACGTCAACAACATCTACGTCAGCAGCATCAATCATG
>JAYVBU010000152.1:0-7173 GCA_043750335.1 Betaproteobacteria bacterium
TCGCGTGAACGGGTGAATCCGGCGCGTGTGGCGTAGGCGATGGCGACCAGCGGAATCGCAGCACCCAAACCAAACAGGCCGAGGATCAGCGCGCCGTCCGGTGCGTTACCTTTGGTTGCTACGAGCGTGAGTGCAGAGGCGAGCAGCGGGCCGGAGCAGGGGCTCCACACCATGCCGAGCAATGCGCCGAGGGCGAATGCGCCGAAGAGTGAGCCGCCGTTAACGCGGCTGGATGCTTGGTTTGCTGCGGTGGATAGAGGTGTAACCAAAAGTGTGAAACGATTATTGAGCGCGGGCACTAGCATCACGATGCCGAAGGCGATCAGCAATAGTGCACCGGCCACGCGGATGGTGTCGGTGTCGATGCCGAGCGCTTCGCCGAGTGCGCCGACCAGCACGCCCATGATGGCGAACGAGGTGACCATCCCCACGCCCATTGCCACCGGCGCAAAACGATTTGCCTGCATCGCGCCGCCTACGACCAGGGGCAAGATGGGGAAGACGCAAGGGGAGAGAGTGGTCAATCCACCTGCTGCCATGCTCAGGCCCATTTGGGCTATGCTAACGCTCATGCGGGATTTTCCTTACAACGCGGCGCTGAGGATTTCGCGGATTTTTGCTTCAGTGGAGTCGCCCGCTAAACGTCCCGCCTCGACTTTTCCGATGAAGGAGATGATGGTGGATTGGGTGCGCACAGCATATTGTTTGCGCATATCTTTTTCCTTGTCGTAGTTGACGACGAATACGGTGAGGTTCATTTTTTTATCAGCTTTCATACCTTCGAGCACTTTGCTTTGTGCGCGGCATACCGGGCACCAATCGGCGTGGAAATGCAGCGCATAGGGTAGGTCAGCTGCCTGCGCGGCGGCCAGCGCGGCGGGGGTGTAGGGTTTGATTTCCAGCGCTTGTGCGGTGGACGCGGCGGCGATCAACAGCAGGGTAAAAAAAATTCGGTAAAAATTCATGATCTCTCCAGTATGGGCAGGTTTAGGCATTAGTCTCAGCGCTCATCATATCCTTACAGAACGGTCATGCACCCGTGTAAGTTATTCCAAAGTCATCCGACTAATAACGTTACCCGCAAATGACATTTCATTCATAGCGCGGCTCAGTGCAAGATCAGTGGCGCCTTTATTGGGAATCTCGTTATAAGCACTTCAACCGAAGGAGAAAGTAATGAAACTCTTATGGATTGTGTTGTGCATGTTAGCAATGCCGCTATAAGTCTGGAGCAAACGTGAACCGCCGCATATTGCTGCTTGAAGACAACGCTGACATCGCCAAGCTGATTGAGTTTCACCTGACTGATCTCAGTTATTCGGTGACTAAAGTGCAGGATGGTGAAACCGGTGCACACCTTTTGTCTTCCGAGCCATTCGATTTATTGATTTTGGATTGGATGTTGCCCGGCAAGGATGGGCTCGATATATGCCGCGAGCTGCGTGCCAAGGGTAGCCGTATGCCTATTTTGATGCTTACCGCGCGCACTTCTGAAATAGATCGCGTATTGGGTCTCGAAATGGGCGCGGACGATTTTCTAACCAAGCCTTTTAGTATGATGGAATTATGCGCACGCGTGAGAGCGTTGATTCGTCGAGCGGATATGGCGGGGCTGGGCACGCCTGTGAGCGATAGTATTCGTGTGGGTGACTTGTTTATCGACATCGGGCGGCATGAGGTATTGGCACAGGGCGTGTCGCTCGCGCTGACGGCGAAGGAATTCGATTTGCTGGCCTGTCTTGCGCGCCATCCCGGTCAAGTATTCTCACGCGCACAATTGCTGGAGCAGGTGTGGGGATACGGGCACGACGGTTATGACCATACGGTTAATTCTCACATCAATCGCTTACGCAACAAGATCGAGCCGGACCCGGCAAACCCGCAACACATTCTGACGGTGTGGAGCGTGGGCTATAAATTTCACGACCAAGCCACACACGTTTCATGATGCTGCTCAACCATTTGTACGGCCGGCTCGCGTTGAGCCTGTTTGTTCTGCTTACGGCAGTGGGCTTGGGCATGTTGGCGGTCACACATCACTTTAATTCGCGATATCAATTGGAGGTAAGCCAGAAACTCAATCGCGATTTGGCTCAGCACATTGTTTCTGAAACCATGCTTATGCAAGATGGGAAAGTTGATAAGCGGGCACTAAAAGAAATTTTTCATATGATGGTGGTGATAAATCCCAGCATCGAGTTGTACGTGCTGGGCATGGACGGCAAACTGCTGGGTTATTCTGCACCGCCGGGAAAATTGCAGAGCATGGCGGTAGGTATGGCGCCGATTCGAGCGTTCTTGTCTCATGGGTCGGGCCCTATTATCCTCGGTGACAATCCCCGTGATACAGCGGCCCGCAAGATTTTTTCGGTGGCGCCGATTCCGGGAGCGCAAGGCACGCAAGGCTACCTCTATATCATTCTCGCAAACGAAGAAGCTTCCAATCTGGTGCAAGGCTTGCAAAAGAGCTATGTGCAGCGCGCCAGTGCCTGGACGATTGGCTTGGCGATGTTAGCGGCGTTTCTGGCTGGGCTGTTCGTGCTGTTTCGCTTGACCTGCCGTTTGCGCCGATTGACGGCTGAGGTAGTGGGTTTTAAGCAACAGACATCGCCGGAAACGGTTTCAATGGCGGCCCCGTCCGGTGACGAGATCGCCCAGTTACAGGAAAGTTTTCATGAAATGTCGCGCCGCATCGATGCGCAAATGTTGGAGATGCGACGGGCTGACGGTTTGCGGCGCGAACGTGTGGCGCAGATGTCGCATGATTTAAGAACTTCACTGACTTCTCTGAACGGCTATTTGGAAACACTGAAATTCAAGGCCGACCGCTTGAGCCAAGCTGAGTATCAAGCTTTTCTCGATACCGCCCTCAGGCATAGCGAACGCCTTGCTAGGCTGATCAGCGATTTTTTTGAGTTGGCCAAGTTGGAGCATTGCGGCGCTGTGCCAGATCGCGAACGTTTTTCATTGAACGAGTTGGTACAAGATATTGCGCTTAAGTTTCAGCCGCTGGCTGATGCGCGCGGCGTTCACCTCGAATGGCATGCGGAGGGCGGCGCCTGCCAGGTGGAAGCGGATATCGGGATGATCGAGCGCGTCTTGTCCAACCTCATCGCCAATGCGCTGAAATTTACGCGCTCTGGCGGGCGAGTCTCCGTGCAAATCGAGCACGATTCGGGAGCGGTAGGGGTGCGCATTTCTGATACAGGAGTGGGTATTGAGCCGAAGGTACTGAACGATCTGTTGGGTGACGCCACTAGCGCCTTGATTCATCGTGGCGCACACAGTGATTCGTCTGGCCTGGGTTTGGCAATCGTGAAACAGGTGCTTGCGCTTCATGGCGCCTGTCTTCGGGGTGAAAGCGTGCTTGATGAAGGAACAGTTTTTTCTTTTACATTACCAGCAGTCGCTGTGAAGCAAGCCGTTGTGCGTGTAATGGAAAAGGCGTAAGGGAAAATACTTTTTCGCAGCTTGCGTTTTTGACAGCATCGTTTTGATCTGATGTTCGCATGCCGGGCAAGCAAGTTTCAGGGTGGCCAAAAATGAAATGGGCCTGGCAGCCCTACGAGGTTGCCAGACCCATGGCGCAAGTTTCAGGAATTAGTACGCTGCAAGACCATTTGCACCAATCGGCAATCCCGTGGCGCCCGTTATGGCGACGAGCCCACCTTTTGAATCCACGCTGAAGGCACCGAGGTTAAGCGTCCCGCTGTTCAGCGTATAGATATAGCGGCTGTCGTTCGAAAGTGCGATATCGAGCGGCGCACTACCGACGCCTGTATCGCCCGTGCGACCATCAGCATCACGCAAGGCAATGCTGCCATCGTTTGCAACGCTATACGCCGTAAGCGATCCGCTGCCTGTATTGCTGACATAAGCGAAGCGCCCATTTTTAGTCACAACGACCCAGCAAGCCGCTGTTTCGGTAGTGGCCACAGCAGGACTGATTACGTCGAGTTGACCGCTTGCGTTGATGCTGTATGTGGAAACCGAGCTGGCATCAACGCCGCCGCCCACCGCTTCCGACACCAATAAATTGCCATGGCGGTCAAAAGCAAAGCCAAAGGGTGTCAAATTGACGGAGTTGTTGACATAGGGACCGCTGCTTAAGCCGTCATTGGCAACCACATAGGTATCGATCAGATTGGTGGCCTTTTCTGTTACCACCAAGACTTTACCATCGGGGCTGAAACCAATTTGTGCAGGGGCGGTGCCGATTCCACTTAATGTGCGCGTGGAGCCTACCAGGGGTGTCAGGCGGCCATCACGCTGCACAGTGAAACCACTGATATTGCCGTCGCCGCCCGCATTCAATACATACAACAGATTGCGATCTACCGTTACGCTGATCGGCAGAGTGCCGCCGGAAGATACCCTGTCTGTCAGCACCAAGCCTTGATCGCTAACCGAAAAAACGGATATGTCATTGCTTCCGGGATTGGCTGCGTATAGCCAGCGATTGTCTTTGCTGAGTATTAACGCACCCTGGTTGCCTAAGCCGCCCCCCGTGCCAACACCGCCAGTTGAAAAACTTCCGGCTGAAGTCAGCGTGCCGTTTGAATTGCGACTGAAGCGGAGAATGGTATTTTCGCTGGCTGAATTGCTCATGGTATAGACCGCGCCAGCGCTATCTGAGCCAACCCCTTCTTTGGATTGCGCTGCCTGTACACCGGTAGTAAGTAAAGCGGCTTGAATTAATAGGAATAGCGTCCGTAACCATCGTTTTGAGACTGTTTGTACCATGGGTATCTCCTTAGTTAGTATTTCAGAGCGGCAAGTCAACATACCCGCACACTTGGTCGATTGCGGCACGGGATCAGGTGACTATGACAAATGCTTTTATACAAAACATCACGACTAGATCACATTTCCATCACGGGCCAGTTTCATCGCGCCTCTGTTGTTTAATGGGTCTTGAAATGGATAGGGCAGTCATTGAGGCACTTGAGATGAGGATGTAAGTTATTCCGGAGTCATCCGACATATAAGTTATTTGGTTCGGAGGCGACAATGCGGTTTTTATTTGGATATATAGCGCTATTTTTGATGATGTCTTCTCCCCTGCTGAATGCAGCACAGTGCCAAGCCAGCAGCGGTTCACAGCGCGTGGCTTTGTTGGAGCTCTATACCTCGGAGGGGTGCAGTAGTTGCCCGCCGGCTGATCGTTTTCTGAGTAGCATCGCGGGCCAAGGTTTAGGGGCTGAGCGCATGGTGCCTTTAGCTTTTCATGTCGATTATTGGGACTACATCGGTTGGAAAGATCGTTTTGCCAATCCTGCATTTGCAGCCCGACAACGTGATCTGGTGCGGGGCGCAGGCGGGCGCACGGTGTACACGCCGCAATTCATGCTCAATACGCGCGACCTGCAAGCGATGCGCGGTGACGCGCTGGCCAGCACGGTCGCCGCGATCAACCGCAAGCCTGCTGGGGCTGATATCAAATTGACGTTGAAGTCGTCAGCGACAGGCGGGATCGACATTGCCGTGAACGCGACACCGAAAACAAGCAGCAACCCCGTGCTGTATGTCGTGCTCTACCAAAATGATTTATCCAGCGAGGTGCGGGCGGGCGAAAATAGCGGCGTGCGTTTGCATCATGATTATGTGGTGCGCGAATGGACCGGCCCGATTACCTTAAGCGTCAATGCGCCGAATGTCTGGCAACAGGTGGTCAATATCAAGCCGGACTGGGTTGCGGCCAAAATGGGCGTGGTTGTTTTCGTGCAAGACCAGACAAGCGGCGATGTGTTGCAAGTGTTGCGCCTCCCCCTGTGTCCTGCATAGATAGGTTTTTTAAACCGCTATACCAAACCGAGGAGCGTAAAATATGAAAGCGATTTTGTTGGGTTTATTCGCACTGAGCATGTCGTGGAACGTCAACGCAAACGAGGGTGGCATGAAAGACAAGGCAAGCAATTTTAGTTTTCAGGAAACGCAAACACGCTTAGAAAGCGCGATCAAGGAAAAGGGCCTGACCCAGTTCGCCAAAGTCGATCACGCCGACAACGCACAAAAAGCAGGCTTGAGCATGCGGCCCGCCACGGTCACGATTTTTGGTGCGGCAAAGGGCGGCACACCCTTCATGGTGGCATCGCCGCGCTCGGCCATCGACTTCCCCCTCAAGGCGCTGGTGTGGGAAGACGCTGACGGAAAGGTGTTCGTGAGTTACAACTCGCTCGACTATATTGTGAGTCGCCACAAAATTGCGGGGCAAGATGAGTTAGCGTCAAAGCTGAATGGTTTGCTCGGCGCGATCGCCAAAGCGGCGACTGAGTAAGGACTATCGCTTCTCGGTGGGCAACAGCGGCCTTTCGTCGAAGCATGCCGCCTGTCCAAAAAATATAAAAAAACGCCAGGAAGCGCGCAAGCGCCCCTGGCATTGGGTCTGGCGAATTGAGCGCGCAGTTTAGATGGCTTTGATGCGTATCTTTCTAAAGGCTACACGACCACTATGCGCCTGCAATCCGATGTACGACGGTGATGCGCTGCTACCGGCTTGGCCGCGCATCGGGTCTTGGTTGTTGAAAGTAGTGACCAGCTTGCCATTCAGTTTCACGGTGTAGGTTTGTCCTTTGGCTTGGATTTCATATTCGTTCCATTCGCCCACGGCTTTGGCGGCGACCGGGGTGATGGTTTGTGCGGCTTCGTTGTAGATTGCGCCCGTTTTATGCATCGCTAAACCTGAAGGCATGCCCAGCGCGTCGATCTGCACTTCAAACCCAAAATGCACGCCAACGAAGGCCGGGTTGCCATAGCCTTTGCTCATGGGGTTGGGGCAACGGATAAAGATGCCGGAATTATCCGTATTGCTCGCGCACATCCATTCCAGCTTGAGGATGAAATCCGCAGGCGTGGGCGTGGTGCACCAACACAAGCCAATTTCGCCGCCCACGATTGTTTCAATCGCGCTTTCGACCACAATGAAATTGCCTGGGCCGGCCATTTTCCAATTGCCGGTGTTTACGCCGTCAAACAAGGCTTGGTATCCGACCTCGGTGGGGGTGTAAACGGGCGGGGCGAGTAGCCGGTCTGCCAAGCGTCGCGACATCGCCATACCCGTGAGCATGGGATTGGGCGAACCGATGGTTGGGAAGACAGCAGGCCCCACCGCATAGGCATTGGCCACGTGGTGAAACTGGCCTGAGGGTGAAGTCACGGACAGGCTGGGGTTTT
>JAYVBU010000153.1:0-3239 GCA_043750335.1 Betaproteobacteria bacterium
AGATCGACACTGGTGCGTACGCCCACTTCCAGACCGAGCTTGGTGGAATCGAGCGAACTTTGGTTGGAGATGACGGCTTGTTGTAGCGCCTTCACCTGCGCGATGCCGCTGGTGACACCCAGATAGGCTGAGCGCGCTTGCAGGGCGACTTTGCGTTGCACGGCGTCCAACTCTTGTCGGGCTTTTTCTTTATTCGCTACGGCTTCGCGCGCTTTGGAGCTGGTGGCGCCGCCTGCGAAGATCGGCAGATTCAGTTGCACGCCGATGGTTTTGGCTGTCTGGTCGTAGCCGCTGCCGCCGCCGACGCTGTTGTCGCCGTAGGTCGCGACTAAATCCAGCGTAGGTAAATGCCCGCCATTGGCTTTGTGCACTTCTTCGTTGGCGATTTCAAACGCGGCTTTGGCGATTTGGGTTTCGGGATTTTGCGCCAGGGCTTTTTCTACCCAGGCGTCCATATTGTTTGGCTCGGGTGAAACCAGGGGTACTTCGCCTCTTACTGAGACGAGTTCGTCCGGCTGGCGGTTGATGATTTGTTGCAGGCTACGGCGTTTTATTTCGAGTTCGTTTTGCGCGGCGATTTGCTGCGAGAGGGTCAAGTCAAAGCGGGCTTGCGCGTCGTGCGTGTCGGTGATGGTGGCGCTGCCGACTTCAAAATTGCGCTTGGCTTGGGCGAGTTGCTCGCCGATGGATTCTTGCTGCGCCTGCGCCAGGGTAACGTTGTACTGCGCGAGCAATACGTCGAAATAAGCTTGCACCACGCGCACGACTAAATCTTGCTGCGCGGTGGCGAACTGGGCGTTGACTTGATCTACCGTTGATTTGGCTTGCGCGTAGGCGGCGTAGTTTTGCGCGTGATACAAGGGCTGGCTCACCGATACCGTATAGCCGTTGCTGTTGTAGGTTTTGTTGCCATTGGATAAGGCCACGCTGCCGTGGGTTTGGGTATCGGTGTCGTTCAGCGTGGAATTCGCCGACAGGTTAACCGAGGGCATAAATAGGGCGCGGCCTTGCGGCAGCTTTTCTTGTCCAGCGGTTTGCGCCGATCTCGCGGCTTGGAATGTGGCGTCCTGGGTCAGGGCTTCTTTATAAACCTGCAACAGGTCGGTGGCGGCGTGGAGCTGCGGGCTGAGAGCCAGCGCGACGAGCAGCGGAATTTTTTTCATGGGGGGGCCTTAATTCAAAAAACGTTTTTGCCGCAGAGCGTGCAGAGAAATACGCGGTATTAAAACGGCTAGCTTTTCTCTGGGGCTAGCTGCTTTTCAGCTGGGTTAATAGGTTTTCATCGCCGGATCGACTTGGCGCGCCCAGCCATCGACCCCGCTCGAAAGATTATACACAGCGCCAAAACCTTGATGCTCCAGGAAATTAGCGATGTGGTAACTGCGTATGCCGTGATGACAAATCACGACGATCTCGGCCGCGGGGTCTAGCTCCTCCCAGCGTTGCTGCACTTCGCGCATGGGCATCCAGTTCGATCCGGCGATCTGACAGTATTCGATTTCCCAGCCTTCGCGCACATCGAGCAATACTGGCTTGAGTCGCGATGCGTCGTCCAACCAGGCCCGCAAATCCGGCGGGCTAAGCTGTTTCATTTAAAAATGAAACTGTGTGGGTTGCGGCGCATTTTTCAATGCCCGCACATCGGTCTCGAATATGACTTCGGTGTCGGTTACGCCCGGCTCGATCACGCGTGTCAGTTGCGCCTCCATCGCTGGCGATGTACCAACAAATGCGAGCAAGCGACCACCCGGATTTAGCTGCGCGATGAATTCCCGTGACAGCACCGGTAAGCTGCCAGTCACGACAATCACGTCATAAGGTGCGTGTTTTTGCCAGCCACAGGCGGCATCCCCCACCTCAAGCGTTACATTGCTGATGCTGTGTGCTGCGAGCTTGTCGGCTGCGGCTTGACTCAACTCAGGGACGATCTCCACGCTATGCACTTGTTTGGCTAGGCTAGCCAGGAGCGCAGTCATATAACCACTACCCGTGCCAACTTCCAACACTTTGTCTGTTGGTTTGATGTGCAGCTCCTGCACCAGACGCGCCTCGACCTTGGGGCTCAACATGGATTCGCCGTGGCCAAGCGGGATTTCCAGGTCCATCAAGGCCATCGCACGATAGGTTTCAGGGACGTATTCTTCGCGCTTTACACGCTGCAAAAGATTGAGCACTGTGTCGTCCAGCACGTCCCAGGGACGAATCTGCTGCTCGATCATATTGAAGCGAACCTTCTCCAAATCCATTGTCTTCTCCATCGTATTCTCAGGGGTTTACCACTGTCAGCCTTGCGATTATTCCATATTTCCCGTACCTTTACCTACTTCGCTAGGGGTCCCCGCAGCACATGCGGCGGGGTGAGATAGACCCTCTGAACCTGTACGGGTTATGCCGTCGTAGGGAAGCGCTTCATACCGCTCCCTATTTTGTAAGTAAGGAGCCACCATGAACGCAGCCATACCGAAACCCACCTCCCCTTTTACCGCCGCCACGGCACATGTGGATGAAGCAGCGGTTAAACCGCTGCCCAATTCACGTAAGGTCTTTGTGCAAGGCTCGCGCACCGACATCCAGGTGCCGATGCGTGAAATCAGCCAGTCCGACACGCCCGCAACACTCGGTGCGGAACCGAACCCCCCTATTTTTGTATATGACTGCTCTGGGCCCTATACCGACCCGCAAGTCCAAATCGATATACGCAAAGGTCTTGCCGCCCTACGCGCAGGCTGGATCGAAGAACGCGGTGACACCGAGGCACTGGGTGGGCTGAGCTCCGAATACGGCCTGACGCGCTTGCACGACGCTTCACTCACCGACATGCGCTTTCCGGGCCTGATCCGTCAGCCGCGTCGCGCCTTACCGGGTAAAAATGTTACGCAAATGCATTACGCGCGACAGGGCGTCATCACCCCGGAGATGGAATACATCGCCATCCGCGAAAATCTGCGCCGCCGCGAATACATCGAATCGCTCAAGGCCGCTGGCCCCACCGGACTGAAAATGGCTGAACTGTTGGGCCGCCAGCATCGCGGACACAACTATGGTGCCGCGCTGTTGGAAGAAATCACCCCCGAATTCGTACGCGATGAAGTGGCGCGCGGCCGCGCAATCATCCCTGCCAACATCAACCACCCGGAGACCGAGCCGATGATTATCGGCCGTAATTTCCTGGTGAAGATCAACGCAAATATCGGCAACTCCGCGCTCGGCTCCTCGATCCAAGAAGAAGTCGAAAAAAT
>JAYVBU010000154.1:0-3236 GCA_043750335.1 Betaproteobacteria bacterium
GATTTATTTTTCCTGCAAATCCAAGGTTCAGGCCGTGTGCAACTGGAATCGGGCGAGGTGGTGCGCGTGGGTTACGCCGACCAAAATGGCCACCCGTACAACTCGGTCGGAAAAAAACTGGTCGAGATGGGCGAATTGAGTCTCGATCAAGCGTCGATGCAAGGCATCAAGCAATGGGGGGTACGCAATCCCGAGAAGCTACCCGCGCTGCTTGATTTTAATGCCAGCTATGTATTTTTCCGCGAATTGCCACCCTCGCCCAACGGCCCACCGGGCGCGCTCGGTATCCCGTTGACGGGCGGACGCAGCATCGCAGTGGACCCGCGCGCCGTCGCTTTAGGTAGCCCGGTCTATCTCGCGACCACTTATCCCAATAGCCCGCAACCGCTCAACCGCCTGATGCTGGCGCAAGATACAGGGGGCGCGATCAAAGGCGTGGTACGCGCAGATTTTTTTTGGGGGTTTGGTGACGCGGCAGGCAAGCAGGCTGGTGCAATGCGCCAACAAGGAAAAATGTGGGTGTTGTTGCCAAAGACCGGAAATCAATAAATCTTTAACCACGGAGTACACAGAGTACACTGAGTTAAAATCCTTGAAAGCTTCTCCTCCGTGTCCTCTGTGTACTCCGTGGTGAAAAAGTCTAGTCCCGCACAATCTCGCCCCTAAACCCGACCGCCGTTGCCACACCCGCCAGCAGCAAGCCCAGCAAAATCAATGGCGGCGCGATTTTCACCAACGTTTCTGGATCGTCGAAATTGCATTGCGCCATATACGGACCAAGTGCTGCGGTGAGTACCAAGAATAAAAAACCAAACACGATATTTTTCTTGCCAACCATTGTCCACTTCCACGATTAATTGTTTGGGTCAAACGTCACCCGAAACACCACCCGCGATTTTACTGCGCGGCCCTTGCGCATGGCAGGCTTGAAACGCGCCTGCTTCAGCCACTCATGCACTGCAGCGTCAAAACCTAATCCTGACGGCGTTTCGTCCAACACAGTCACTTCATCTACGCGGCCGTTTTCGTTGAGCAAAAATAAAACCGAAACAGAGCCCTTAATATTCGCCTCGGCCGCTTTGGCGGGATAAACCGGGATGGATCGGCTCACCACCACGGGATGATCGTCCACCTCACGCGCCGGGTAGTAATTGCCATCCGGCGGCAGCGGTGCATCAACGAGGGTGGGGCTGGCCGCAGCTTCGGATATGCCGGGCTTAGGCTGTTCAGGCTGAGATTTCGGGCTATCGCTTGGTACGCTATCAGCAGGCGGCTGAACATCCTCGGTCAAAAGCCGAGTGGGTCGAACGCTGGCCTTGACCAGTATTTCCTGCGCTATCGCCTCGCGCGCCGTTGCAGAGGGCGCGGGCATCAGCCGCGCCTCAATCGCTTGATGCGCTTGGCTGCCTTGTTCTACCGCGCCGATCTGAATGCCGAAGATGATCGCCAAGTGCAACGCCAGCGACAACTCGACCATAACCAGAAGCCGTACAAGGCTCTTGGCGCGCGGGGATAAAGAGGTGGCTTGCGGGGCAGTCATATCAGTGTGGGTATTTTATACATAAGGATGGAAGCCGTAAGGAACGAGCAATGCTATGATCGAAAAAAATCTGGAGTTCACCATGCGTCTTTTTTTCACCGCCTTGTTTATGTTTTTCGCCAGCCACCTAGCTTTTGCTGCTGGTGTCACGATCCAGCAAACCACCGTTAAATCCGGCGATGTCGATGTCCCCGTCGATATCGCACTGCCGGCGGGCAAGGGCCCCTTCCCGCCAGTGCTCTTCATCCACGCCAAGCGCGGCATTGACGAAAACGAACGCAACCATATCACCGAACTGGCTGAGCAAGGCTTTCTAGTCGTGATGCCAGATTGGCAAAGCGGGCGCATGATCGAGCGCTGGCCGGCAGAGCACAACCCGGAAACTGAACTGGATGTGGAAGCCGCAATGAATTTTCTAATGCGGCATCCGAATGCCTGCAAAATGCCCATCGGCATCGTCGGTCAATCGCGTGGCCCTTATTACGCGATTCGACTCGCCGCAAAACGCGGCAAGGATATCGCCGCCATCGTCAGCTATTACGGCCACATGCAAAACCCGAACGCGCCCGAACCAGACCAACTATTCCGCGTTGCGCCCGAAATTACGCAAATCACAACACCCCTACTCATACTGATCGGCGAACAGGATTTTGAATTGCGCCGCATGAGCGCCGGTCGCGCTTTTTATTCGCTCTACGAGCGCGGTGTGCCGACGGAGATACAATACTATCCCTTAGCCCGGCGCGCCTTCGACTTCCGCCCCGACCAATCGCCGGAAGAAAAAATCGCCACGCGCCACGCGCGACAACGGGCGCAAGATTGGCTTCAGAAGTGGATGAAGCTGGATAAAAATGGCAAGTGCAAATGAGCGGGAAAAGCGTAGTCAATTGAACTAGGCGCGCAAATTTTTTCCGCTCACCGCTTCCGCGCCACCAGATCAATCAGCGCTGACATCCCGTAATGCTTGCTGCCTTCGGCGATGAATTCTTCATGCTCGGCCAGATGCAGTATTTCCATATCCGCAAATGCCTCGCGCAGTAAATCAGCCGTGTACATATTTTCAGCGCAGGGTGGGCCACCGGTGTTGTACTCCAGTTGCTTGGGGGTATAGCCCTGTAGGATCAGGTAGCCGCCCGGTTTCAGCGCCGCCTGGATGTGCTTAAAAAGCGCTGGTCGGTCAGCCGGGCTGGCGAACTGAATGAAGATCGCCGCTACGATATCGCAGACCATGACAGGCCACTCCCAGCGCAACACATCCGCCACTTCAAACGTCAGTGATACGCCGCGCTCCTGTGCAAGATGCCGCGCTTTCTCCACTGCCGGGTGGGAGTACTCAACCGACAGCACCTCCAAGCCTTGCTCGGCTAACCACACGCCGTTACGGCCTTCGCCATCGGCCACGGCCAGCGCGCGCTGGCCGGGCTTGAGCAAAGATTTTTGCGACACCAGAAACGCATTGGGTACTTTGCCGAAAATATATTCCGGCGTGATGTACATGGCGTCCCAGTGCGTGGCCATTACTTGCTGCTAGTTTCGGGCTTCGTTTCCGCTTTGGGGGTGGAGGCTTCCGTCAGCAGTTTTTCGATTTGTTCTTTAGGGATCGCGCCGGGAAACAAACGGCCATCCTCGAAGATCAGGGCGGGTGTGCCGCTGATACGCAATGCGGCCGCTAAATTGATATTGCGCTCGATCGGAT
>JAYVBU010000155.1:0-3236 GCA_043750335.1 Betaproteobacteria bacterium
TCGCCTTTGGGGATGCCGATCACAGCGGTCGTTATGCGGCCGGCTTTCGCTACACACAGGCGTGGCTAAACCACCGACAGGCATTCCCGCTCGACCCCGAATCTCTTCCCGTGACGAGCGATCATGTCGAGGGGCAAAATCTTTTACCGCCGCTAGCGGTGTTTGACGACGCGCTTCCAGACGATTGGGGACGACGTGTTCTCATTGCGGATCGCAAATTGTCTCGTGGCGCGCAATCCGAACCGTATCTCCTACGCGAAATAGGTGCCGACGGTCTGGGCGCGCTAGCGTTTTGCGAAAGCGGAAAACCGGTCCAAAAATACAAGCCCGCCAGCCTGTTTGATCTCGCCGATTTGTTGGAGGCTGCAAGCCGGTTTGAAGCTGGCATTCCGCTTGAAGACGAGCGTATGCGCCGTTTACTCGCCGCTGGTGGGTCGGCGGGCGGGGCACGACCCAAAGCCTTGGTCAGTGCCGACGAGGGCGAATGGATCGCTAAATTTCCAAGCCACTACAAAGATCACAAGTACGATGTCGTGGGGCTGGAGGCCGCAGCGATGTGTATGGCTGAGTACGCCAAGCTGCTTGTCCCGAATACGCGTCTTGAAACGTTGGGCACGAAAAAAGTTTTGCTGGTAAAACGCTTCGACATCACTCGGCAAGGCGGGCGGGCGCACATGATTAGCCTGCGAACATTGTGCAAGGAGCGGCCAGGCGCATACATTTTGAGCTATCGTGAGGTCGCTGACATGATCCGCAAGCACTCTGCCGACCCCGCCGATGATGTTGCGCGTTTTTTTCGGCAGACGGTATTTAACGCGATGCTAGGCAATACCGACGATCATTTAAAAAATTTCTGGATGATCCATGAAGGGGCGGGCTATCGACTATCCCCCGCTTTCGATCTCGTGCCGGATGTGGCGGAGAAAGGCGAACACACGCTGTGCTTCGATCTAGCTTTCACCCCACCATCGAAAAACGATTGGTTAAAAATCGCCAAGCTATGGGGGGTACGCGGCGCGACTACGATCATCGACGAGGTGGCCGAAGCCATGTGCACCTTTAAGGCGCTTGCGCGTCACGCAGATGTGCCAGAGGAAAATATCGCCTTGATCCAGGCAGACATTGAAAGACGTAGAAAGCGCTGCTTGGTGTAATTGCAGCAACGCTAGTGGAGCGCACTCACCAGCAAGGGACGAAAACGCTTTGTAAGCGCATGTTCCGTCCCCAGCATGTCGAATAAAGCCACCAGCCCACGCCGCCCGATGTCGTCGCGAAATTTACGCTCGCGTTGGGTTATCTCCAGCAATTGCGCCATCGCATTTTCTAAATCATCTGACACCAATTGCGTGGCAGCGAGTTGGTAGCGCGCTTCTAAATCGTCCGGGGTGGTTTCGATGCGTTGCGTCAATTCAGCCGGGGGTGCGGCATCTTGCGCCGCGAGGATGAAGTCGAGGTGGGTGAGCAGGCGGCTGATTTCGGCATCTTCGCGCATGGAGAGGATGAGCGCGGTGAGCAAGTCGTGGGCGGGGCGATACTCGCTCTGGCCCATCAACAGCTTGGCGAGATCGGCTGGGATGCGCGGGTTGGTGGGGTCGGCTAGCGCCGCATCCACCAGTTGCATGCGCGCTGCCTGAAAATCACCGCGCCGCTGACTTTCCAAAGCACGCACATGCACCACATCTACATCACGTGCGATAAACCGTTCCAACACTTTGTGAAATGCAGCATCCGATTCGGCGCCGTGAATGGTATGCACCACCTTCCCGTGGCGAAAATATTTTACCGTGGGCACACTGGTGACTGAGTATTGGTGCGCGATCTGGCCCAGCTCGTCGGTATTGACTAGCACCAACAGGCATTTGCCGCTGTATTCGGTGACGAGCTTAATCAGGCGCGGATTAAGCAGCATACAAGGCCCGGCTTTGGGCGTCCAAAAATGCACCATGACTGGGCCTTTATCGGAATTGCCTAAAACGAGCTGGTTGAAGTTTTCGCGGTTGGCTTCTAGTACAAAGGGAGAGGGCTGCATGGGGGCTCAGTAGCAAGATACGTGGGTTGTAAGCCTAGCAGTATAAGAGTGCAGCCGCCTTCCCCCAAAACGATTACGCGCAAAACACAAATTTTCTCAGTAGTATTTTGCCGCGCGCCCGATTGCGTATAAAATGAGCAGCCTTTTCTCCGGCATCCGTAATCCCAGTGCAAATCGGCCCCTACACGCTTAAGAACACCCTGATCGTCGCCCCCATGGCGGGCGTGACGGATCGACCTTTCCGCCAATTGTGCAAGCAATTGGGGGCGGGCATGGCGGTGTCGGAGATGGTGGCATCCAACAGCAAATTATGGGCGACGGAAAAATCCATCCGTCGCGGCGACCACAGCGGCGAGGTAGATCCCATTGTGGTGCAGATTGCCGGTGCCGCGCCGGAAATGATGGCCGATGCGGCGCGTTTCAATGTGGACAATGGCGCGCAGATCATCGACATCAACATGGGCTGTCCGGCCAAAAAAGTTTGCAGTGTCCATGCCGGCTCGGCGCTGTTGCAGGACGAGGCTTTGGTCGCCCGCATTGTCAGCACGGTGGTCAACGCGGTGAAGGTTCCGGTGACACTGAAAATCCGCACCGGCTGGGACCGCGAACACAAAAACGCGCTGGCGATTGCACGCATAGCCGAGGACAACGGCATCCAGTCGCTGGCCATCCACGGCCGCACCCGCGCGGATTTGTTCAACGGTGTCGCCGAATACGACACCATCCGCGCAGTCAAGCAATCCATCGGCATTCCGGTGGTGGCCAATGGTGACATCGACTCTCCCGAAAAAGCCAGACAGGTTTTGCGCCACACCGGTGCCGATGGCCTGATGATCGGCCGCGCGGCACAGGGCAACCCATGGATTTTCCGCGAAATCACCTGGTATCTCAAAACCGGCACCCACATGACGCCACCCACCATCCGCGAAGTCACGGACATTGCCTTGGAACACTTGCATAATCTGTATGCGTTTTATGGCGTTGAAAAAGGCCATCGCATTGCACGCAAACACATCGGCTGGTATTTGGCCGCGGCCCCGGGTGGGGAAATTTTCCGGCAAACAATGAATCAGCTCGACACCGCTGAAGCACAGTTTGCGGCGGTTTCGCAATACCTCGAAACACTTCAGGCCGAAGGTCATGTATTCTTCGCCTTCGGCGATAATCACAACAAGCGCCACGGGAGTTTTGCAGCAGGCACCGCCGA
>JAYVBU010000156.1:0-3230 GCA_043750335.1 Betaproteobacteria bacterium
GTTGTTGAATCCCCTGATCTGGTCGCCTAAAAGCAGGTGGGTTCGATACCTTGTGGCATCAAAATTATGGCCAGTGCTAGGCGGCGCATTATTAGGCGGTGCGTTGCATCAAAAAAAATGCTCAGTCGATGCCTACTTTAGCGCGGTTGATAAAATAGTGCGGGATCATCAGTCGATTTACGCGAATCCAACGATCAGGCCTCAACTTTTAAAGGGGCATGCGGATTATGGGTGTACCAGCTTGAGCGCGCATCTCGCGACGGCGCGAGTGGCTGTCACAGGCGACTATCGCCAAACGGTGCTTAATGCTCAATGCACCACGCCCACGCTTATCCTGCATGGCGAGGATGACCCGGTTGCGCCTGTCGCGCAATCTGAATGGTTGTCGCGAAAACTACAAAACGCGCAGTTAATTAAGCTCCCCGGTGTCGGGCATGTCGTTTACGCAGAAAGGGAGCAGGCGTTCAGTGAGATTTTAAGCAAGTGGATAGGCGCGACAAACATCAGCCAAGGGTAAACGCTTCAAGCGCTATGAATCGGAGTCTGATTTAATGAACCAATCAAATTCAAAGAGCGTCTCGTCCAATGCGAACCCAATTTAATTACACGTTAAGTGCAGCGCAATTCGAGCAGGCGATGCGCCTCAAAAATCAACAAATGTTGAAGGCGCTACCGACCCGCTGGTTGATTCAACTGTTAATGATGGTTCTGTTCGCCGCACTGGGATTCGTGATGGCCTATTCGTCAGGTCATTGGAAAGAGGGTTTTGCTGCGGTGGAAACCCAAGTTGGTATGGCCGCGTTCATGGCGTTGTCGGCGCACCTCTTGGCGACGGCACTTTATTCCGCAGGTCTCAAGCGCATGCAAATAAAGGCGCGTCATGGAGCCGGGGTCGCAACCACGTTGTCGCTCGAAGAGGCAGGCATTCGCACGACGACACAATACGGCGAATCGTTCATAACGTGGAGCGGTATGACCGAGGTGGAAGAAGCGGGCACGGTGCTTTTACTGCAACTCGATAGCGTGCATTTCGTACCCATTCCAATGAATGTTTTTGAGTCTGACCAAGCACGGCAGGAGTTTATTGTTCACCTGCGGAAACAAATTGCGGTTGTCGCGCCTGTGCGCGATAGCAGCGTGCCAATAGCGCTTTCAAGTGATGCGCGCGATCAAACCGCACCGGTGGACATAGCTTCGCTATGGAAAATCTTTATAACAAGTTTGATGCAGGCTTTCCGCATGGCAGTTTTAATGGCCGTAGCGCCAGCGCGCATCAAGGTGACTTGGTGGCAAATTCCGGTATTCGCGCTATTTGCCTTGCTTGTCTCAACCGCAATATCCCTGGCCAAAATAGGATGGGGCGGGCAGTTTGCATGGTATGACTTGCCGATGGCCCTGTTCCACTTGCCGGTGTTAATGCTGGCGGCCATCGTTGCCGCTTACGTATTCAAGCATGAAGATAGAACGCTCCAATTCGCACAGATATTTTTGATGATCGCGTTCGCAATTGATCTCATCTTGATCGTGATACAGAGCCTTTTCCCCCAACAAAATTGGCTAGCGGGGGGTGTGCTGGGTATAGCGCAATTTTCTCTGCCTTCGATCTGGATCGCCACCGCTTGTGCTGTGGCGCTCAAACGCTTGTTGTTACCCTCTCTCCCGCAGCGCATGCTCGCACTCGCGATTTGCATGGGGTTGATCGCGCTCCCACTGGGTATGACCTACCGGCAAATGAGTCTATGGGGTCCCGCTTACGACGAGGAAGCGGGGATAGAAAAATCAAGCTTGGCAAACGAGGATAATTTTTATTCACAAGCAAAAGCGTTGGCGCGCGAACTTGCCGCCGTAAAGGCCGAGCGCAAGGGGGTGACGGATGTGTTCTTCGTCGGCATGGCAGGTTATGGCGGACAAGATGTATTCATGAAAGAAGTGGATGCCGTCGCGCGTTTGTTTCGCGAACGGTTTGATGCCGAAGGACACACCATCCGCCTCATTAACAACAACAAGACCCTGGCCGGATCGCCCATTGCCAGTGTGACTAGCCTTAAGGCCTCACTGCAACGCGTGGCGCAAGTCATGAATAAAGAAGAAGACGTGTTGTTTTTATTCCTCACCTCGCATGGCTCGGAAAAACACCGCTTCACGCTCGATCTCTGGCCGCTCAAGTTCAAACAGCTTGATCCGGCCCAATTGCGTAATTTGCTCGATGAATCTGGCATAAAGCACCGTGTCGTGGTGGTATCGGCCTGTTATTCGGGTGGGTTTATCAATGCGCTTAAGGACGACCATACTTTGGTCATATCCGCGTCCGCAGCAGATAAAACTTCATTTGGCTGTGGCAATGAAAATGATTGGACATACTTTGGAGAGGCCTATTTCAACGAAGCGCTGCGTAATACTTATTCCTTCACCGAAGCTTTTAAGCTGGCTACGTCCGTGATTGCGACCCGGGAACAGAAAGAGAAAATCGAAGCATCCAAACCGCAAATGGCGCTCGGGTCAGCGCTGGTATCTAAGCTGGCGTTGCTGGAGCAACAGTTCAACCGTATGCCCAAGGCGGCGGCAGAAGAAATTATTTCGACGCAGACTAAACCCAGCTCGCCCGACCCAGTAGAGCAATATGTGACACTGATCTACGATGCAAGATTAGCTGCCCAGGATCAAACGGCGTGCGAGGCCAATATGCAGGCCAATGGCCCGGAGCGCGCGCTGGAGAAAAACCAGAATTACTTTGACGGCTTGAACAAGACCAGCGCGCAATGGCCCCGGCTGATGCATGCCTGGAACCGCTATGCAGAAACCTACTGTGCAAAAATTAATGACCCGCAAATGATGCGCCACCTGTACACCCAGCACTTGAGAAACAGCACACCCGCGCAAGACCTAGCGCCCACACTCAACTATCTCACCTCGGTAGAAGGCAGGCGTTGGATTTCCACCGAACGCGAAGTGTCGCGGCGCTTTTCGGCAGAGCTGACACAGATGCAGTACGACATCAATGCCGAGTACGGCAAAATATACCAAGACGATCTGGCGCGTATTTACAAAGAATTTGCGGCGGAGAGAAATGCGCGCGGGAAAAAGTAGCGAGAAAAATTAGTTCCGCATCTCGCCATCCACATACAACCAACCCCCCGCCTCACGCACAAAGCGGCTGTTTTCATGCAGTCGATAGGCGCGGCCTTTGAGTTTGTAGCGTGCGACGAATTCGACGCGGGCATGGTTGTCGT
>JAYVBU010000157.1:0-15703 GCA_043750335.1 Betaproteobacteria bacterium
AGCCCCAAGGGTTCCATTCTTTTGAAGCAACGATTGTATTGAACTCCCCCTGACCATTTTCAACCATCAAAATGGTAAACCTCTGCCAGAGTAGCGGTAGCCAAAACGGAAGTTGCTGCTGAATTAAATGTGCGTTGCGGCCATCCGCAAGTATTTTTTTTGCAGGTCGGGTTGCGATATTCAGAAAAGCAATCTTGCGCGTGAGTCGCTGCAAATCATCTAGAACGTGTTCTAGGCAGTCTGGTTCAATGTGTTCCAATACATCGGTACAGGTGACGAAATCTGCCGCCTCGGGTGCTGCATCTTTGCCAGGAATGGCGGGGTCGTATTCTCTGATCGGCCAACCCAGCGTGTTTTTGAGTAGCCCTTTGCCGCATCCATAATCCAGGATGTCGCGTGTACCGATCTGATCCGCCAAACCAACCACTACGGAGGCCCATTTTGATGAGCTGACGCCGTAATGCGGATTGGTATTGTGCAGCTGGGCGTTGAGTTCTCGATATTGTTCAGTGATTAACATGATATGCCTTGAAAAGTTTTCGAAATAAGCGGTCTTGAATCGTTGGTGTGCCATTGTAAGGGGCATGGATGGGCTGGACAAATTTCAGCAAATAGACGTTCAGTCTTGTGCGGAATTTAATGGGCTGGTTTTTCGGCTACATCAGTCATACGCCTTTTTTCCCACATCCAACGATAAGCCTTTTCGATTTGGCGTGCGCGGCTGTGCTCATCGCACAAGGGCGACTGGGCCACGCGCTCACGCAGGTTGGCGCGTAGCGTGGACAAGTATTCAACATCCTCAGCAAGTTGCCGGGCAATTTCGATGTATTCATCCTTGCTTGCGGCAACCAGATTGTCCAAGCCTATCTTTTTTAGCATAGCCCCACTCCAACGCCCCATGATGCAATCACCCATCAGCGTTACCACCGGCACACCCATCCAGAGCGATTCGAATGTCGCGGTTGCGCCTGTGAAGGGGAAAGGGTCAAGCACCACATCAATTTGGGCATAGCGCGCAAGATGGCTTTCTAGGTTATCTCGTCCAGAGGCTAGCTCGATCCGGTGTGCTTCTACGCCGTGCGCTTGAAATAATCCAAGATAGTGTTGCCTGACACTTTCTACAGCAAACACTGTTTTGTACTTTAAGAGCAAACGTGAGTTGGGTATCGCTTTCAAGACACCGGCCCATAGTGCAACGACGTGCTCGTTCAGTTTCGCGGGATTGTTGAAACTGCCAAATGTGATGTAGCCATTATTTTTCGCTGGCAAGTCGCTGACAGGCGGCATATTTATCAGGGGTGCATGGACATAAAAAGTGGGCAGTCTGACCACGCGTTCGGTGAATTTTTCGTTCGTGTTTTTCGGTGCTAGGTTATTGTCTGCGAGAAAATAATCCATGGATTTTAGCCCGCTGGTCGCGCCATCGTACAAGCTGACCTGTACTGGAGCGGCGCGGTAGATTGCGATCAGCGGTCGGTTTTCATCGAAGCGGCCTGCGAGCAATATCAAAATATCGATTTGGTCGCGCCGGATCATTTCTGCAGCGACCTGGTCGGTGATGCCAGTAATTGTGCGCCAATAGTCCACGGAGTTTTTGAACCATTCCGTCATCTCGTCGGGACGCTTCACGTCTGCGTATAGATATATTTCGAATTTGCTTCGATCATGGTGTCGTATCAGTGGCTGGGTGTTTCTACCTACCGGGTGGTTGCGAAAATCTGACGATACGTAGCCGATACGCAGTTTTTTGCTGGCATGGCGTTTGTGAGTGAATGGTTTGGGGATGACTGTATTGGTGGTGCCAAACTGCCGCTCTAGCAGGCAGAGTGCGTCAAATCGGGTGTCTGCATCCAAGGTGGGATGATAGAGGAGCGCTAGCAGTAAGTTGTTTGCTGCATCGACGTAATCTGGCTTCAACGACAATGCGCGCTTAAATGCGTCAATGCTTTGCGTCAATTGCCCTTGCTTTAGCAGGACGCTACCCAGATTGAGAAAAGTTTTTGCTTGGTTGGGCTGCAAGGTTAGTGCTTTTTGCAAAGCATCGACCGCTTCATCCAGAAGCCCTAACTCGTCGAATGCTAACCCCAGGTTGCCATAGGTTTCCGCCGACGTTGGGTCTATCGACAGCGCCGTTTGCAGGCAGTGCACCGCATCGTCTGCTTGGCCGAGGGCGAGTAGCGCCGACCCTAAGTTGACGCGGGCTTGGATCATGCCGGGGTCGATCTTGATTGCGCTCTCGTAGCAGCTCGCTGCTTGGCTGAATGCGCCCCGTAGCTGTAACAGTCGGCCTTTATTGATGAGTGCGACGGTATTGTGGGGATCGAGTTTTAATGCGCGTTCAAAATGAGTGCTTGCCTCGGCAAGGTTGCCCTGCGCTTCAAATGCGGCCCCGAGATTTGCTACTGCCTCAGAAAAATCCGGCTTATGTTTTAGCGCCTGTCGAAAACTTTTGAAGCTTTGATCTAGCCGCCCCAGTTGTTTGTACGTCTCGCCCAAATCGTTGAGCAAATAAGGGTTGCGCGGTGCTACTTTTAGCGCTTGCTCCATAAAAGAAACCGCTGCGTCAAAATCGCCGACTTGCGCTGCGATTACGCCAAGATAATGCAGCGCTTCAGGATGTTGGGGTGCGTGTTGCAAAATTTGCCGATAGCCCGCTTCGGCTTCTCGTAGATTGCCAGTTTGATGGCAGTGTAGGGCGTGATTGAACAGTTGTTGCAAAATGGGTTGTCCAGTTTTCTATTGCAGCAGTCTTTACGAGGGTGGGGAAGGATTTTGGTAAGTTTAAAAGATTGCCATGATTTACACGAAGATATAATAACGCTTATTACAGCGTTAACACTTCACCCAGCAGTATCATTATGGGCATGCAAAACATCCGTTCCCGTTCCAAACTAAAGCAAGCCCGCACATTTTTTGAAAATCGGCAGTTGCCCGAGGCCAAGGTAGTGTGCGAGCAGATTTGCCGCACGGATAAAATCAACGCCGAGGCGTGGTTGATGTTGGGTATGACCAACAAAGCATTGGGCTTGGCAGACGAGGCAATTGCGGCATTGGACAACGCTGCCAAACTGACCCCCAAAGATGCTTTTGTACTGAACGAAAAAGGGCTGCTGTTGGCGCAGGCCGGTCGCCAGCAAGAGGCGATCAATGCATTCAAGCAAGCCTTGAACAATGCACCCGATCCCGCGACGGTACTCGTCAATATGGGCGTGGTGTATGGGCTCATGGGGCAGCCTGTTTTAGCCCTTGATGCTTTGGATCAAGCGGCGTACAAAAATCCACAGGCAGCATCGGTGCATGTTCAGCGCAGCGTGGTGCTCGGCATGTTGGGGCGACATGAAGATGCGCTGACTGCGGCTGAGCAAGCGCTCCAGCTGGATCGTTACGATTTGCAAGCGAATATTCGCTACAGCGAGGCGCTGCTTGGTTTGGAGCGCATTGATGACGCGCTGGTGGCTTATGGCGCGTGCGTGGCTATTGCCCCTGACTATTTGCCCGTGCAGCAACGCGTAGTCGAGATTTGCCGCAAGGCAAGTTTTGATGCGCCTACTGCGGAGCACTTTGAAATTTTGCGCCGTGCGTATGGTTGGCGCGATATCAATTTTCAAGACATGGCTGCTTTCGCTGCTTCTACTTTTAAGGCGCGTCCCGGTTTTTTGATTGGACTGGAAACCTTGTTGAGAGAGGACGCCACAGGTTTTGAAGCACACTTGGAGGCGCTTCAAAATTTTGCAGCAGCGAACCAACTTTATTTTGAAGGCGTGCTCGCGCTAAGCTTGCTGGAAGATGCGCGGTTGGAGCTGGCGACTAGCGGTTTCAGAGCGCGGCTTTCGCGCTTTTTGTGGGTGAACCGGAGTGCATTGGAAGCAGGCATTCCTGCGGCTCTCGAGTTGATGCTGTTTGGGCTATCCCGGCAGTGCTTCAATAATGAATATTTATGGAGCAGTACAGAAGCGGAAGATCAGCAGCGCGGGCCGCTTCTGGATGAGCTTGATGCAGAATGGAAAGCCTTCTCTGGTGGTGTCATCAGCCCGGCGCTGGCACTGCGCGTCTGGATGGCTGCGCTGTATCGGCCTTTGCATGCAGTGCTGCGCGAAAAATCGGGCGATAGGGTTTCAGCGGTGATTGCCAGCGCTGAGTTAAAACAAATACTCAAAATTCAGTACACAGAATATTGGGAAGAGCAGCGGATCAAAGCAGGGATCAGGCCGCTAACGACGATCGCGGCGGGCGTTTCTACCGAGGTAAGGCAGCAGTATGAAGAAAACCCCTATCCGCGCTGGCAGTCGTTGCCGCCGGTGGAATCGGCTTCACCTGCATTAAGCTTGGGTAGGTTATTTGTCCACGGCAATATCCCAAGCTATCTCGATCAGCCGATGGAGGTGTTGATAGCAGGTTGTGGCACGGGCCGCCATTCGATTCAGACCGCGCGGCAGTTTCGGGCATCGCATGTCACCGCCATCGACTTGAGTTTGACGAGCCTTGCGTATGCCGCACGAAAAACTACTGAGTTGCACATCGAGAATGTGGCGTATTTCCAGGCGGACATCATGGCGCTAGGCGAGTCGGAAAAGCGTTTTCATATAATCGAGTCCATCGGCGTTTTACATCATTTAGAAAATCCGCTAGCCGGGTGGCGCGCGCTGACGTCTCTGCTGTTACCAAATGGGCTTATGCATATCGCGTTGTATAGCCAAATCGCGCGAACGAAATTACAGTTTGCGCGGGACGCTATCCAGCAGGCAGGCTTGGGCAATGATGCGGCGTCCATTCGCGCGTTTAGAAAACAGGTGCTGTGTGCACCCCAAGGCTCTGCGTTGGCGCAAGTGGCGTTGCTTGGACGAGACTTCTATAGCCTGTCGAATTGCCGTGATCTGTTGTTTCATGTGCAGGAACATCAGTTCACGCTCTTGCAGATCGCAACTGCCCTAGATGCGCTAGGCTTGGATTTTGTTGCAATGGAGGCCGACCCCTGGACGCTCGATGCCTACTCACGCTTTAATCCTGCGGACACGCACAAAATTGATATGCAAGCTTGGCATCGGTTTGAGCTTGAAAACCCGCTGACCTTTGCAGGGATGTATCAATTCTGGTGCCAAAAGCGCTAGTCACGATTTGAGAACGTAGCTTATGAATGTTTCACGCAATGATGCATGCCCCTGTGGCAGCGGCAAAAAATATAAACGCTGTTGCGGTAAGGCTTCGACTCAGCATCCGTCTCATGCCTTCGCCCCTGCGCCTTCGTCAACCGAACTTGAGCGGATGGTGGTCTTGTTTCACGCAGGGCGCTACGCAGAATTGGAAATTAGAGCGGGAGTGCTACTGGAAAAATTTCCTGTAGATGGTGTTAGCTGGAAGCTCTTGTGCGCCGCATTACAGATGCAAGGTAAAGATGCCCTGCACGCTTTGCAAATGACCGCAAAATTATTACCCAATGACGCCGAGGCACACAATAACCTGGGCCTTGCCTTGCAAGACATCAAGCAATTTGACGGTGCGGCGGATTGCTATCGCTACGCGCTTAAGATCAACCCAGGTGATGCGGAGGTATGGAACAATTTGGGCACTGCGTTACATGATTTAGGGCAATACGATGCGGCGGTGGTTAGTTACCGCTCGGCGCTGCGGCTTAAGCCTGGGAATGTTGTTGTGCTTAACAATTGCGGTATCTCTTTTCAAGAGCTGAGGCGCTATGACGATGCCGTCTTCTGCTATCGGCAAGCGTTGGAGATCAATCCGGAATATGCCAAGGCACATTGCAACTTGGGCATCGCGTTGGTAAGGCTTGGACAGCTGGACGATGCGATTGCCAGTTACTCAATGGCGCTGAAAATAGAGCCAGATGCCCTGGATACCAATCGGGATTTTCTCGCGGCTAAACTGTATCAACCTAGCATCCCGACCAGTGAGCTATTCCAAATACTTACCCGCTTTGCCGTGCAAATGTCTTCAGATTTGCGTGAGATTGGCCGACCCTTCTGCAACTCGATTGAATCACGCAGAAAATTACGTATTGGCTACGTTTCTTCAGATTTTCGTTACCATCCGGTGGGGCGAAATATCATGCCCTTGATGGGCTGTCATGATCGCAGCAGGTTTGAAATTTTTTTGTATGGAAATGTGTTGCGTCCGGATCGCATCACAGATTGGTTCAAGAAATCAGTCGCGGTTTGGCGGTCAATCGTCGGCATATCAGATCAGGATGCGGCGGAGATCATTCGGCGTGACGAGATTGATGTCCTGGTGTTTTTGGCTGGCCGTTTTGACGATAATCGGCCCTTAATCGCGGCCTGTCGCGCAGCACCGGTGCAAGTTAGCTTTCATGACCCCATCACCAGCGGGCTAACGGCCATGGATTACTTGATTACCGATCATGGATTAAGCCCGTTTAATACAGAGGAACAATTTACTGAGCGTTTGTTTCGTTTGCCAACATTTTATGTGCACCCTCCGTCGATTAATATGCCTCACGTGGGTTTGCCACCTGCTCGGGAAAAGGGTTATGTCACCTTCGGTAGCTTCAACAATTTGTCAAAGGTGAATGGGGAAGTGCTGGCGCTCTGGTCACGGGTGCTACGCGCAGTGCCGAGTTCAAGGCTGATTATTAAATATCAAAACGTTTTCGAAAACGAAAGCCTACGCCGGCGCATCTCTGATGCTTTTTTAGCGCATGGCATTGAACCACATCGTCTCGATCTGGTAAGTGCATCCGATACCGGCGAACAACATCTGGCACGTTATGCAGCCATCGACATCGCGCTAGACACCTTTCCGTTTACGGGCTCCACAACCACCTTTGAAGCGTTGTGGATGGGAGTGCCGGTCGTGACATTGCTGGGAGATCATATGGTGGCGCGTTGGAGTGGGGCCATGTTGAAGAAGTTGAAACTCGATGAATTGATCGCCAACAATGAAACTGAATATATAAACATCGCGCAAAGCTTGGCGCTAAATTTGGATCGGCTGGAGACGCTTCGTCTTACGCTTCGGGAGCGTGTAGTCAAATCGCCTTTGTGCGATGAACAGGGCCGTACACGCCAAATTGAGCGGGCCTATCGGTGGATGTGGGCGAAATGGTGTGCAGGCACTAACGCTAACGCTGGCCGGTAAAGATTGGATCGCTCACATGAATATGTCACGCAATGATCCCTGCCCTTGTGGCAGCGGCCTTCGGTTCAAAAAATGTTGTGGCAAGATTAAAAATGAGATGTCCGCTGTTATACGCTTTGCTTCTACACCCGCGCCGGACGAAATGGAGCCGCTCATCGCCTTGTTTCACACTGGCCGCTATGCTGAGCTAGAAAGCCAATCGCATTTACTGCTGAAGCGATATCCCGATTCAGGGTTTGCCTGGAAATTGTTAGGCACAGCGCTTGGTGTGCAAGGGAAGGATGCTTTGCTTGCCTTGCAGCAAGCCGCCGCTCTGTTGCCTGATGATGTCGATGCGCACAACAATTTAGGCAATACGCTACAAGACCTTGGGGAATTCGAAGGTGCTGTCGCCAGCTATCGTCGGGCGATTGAAATCAAGCCAGATTTTGTCAGCGCGCAATACAACTTGGGCATCGCGCTGAGTGCACTTGGAAGGGCCGATGAGGCGGTTGAAAGTTATCACCGTGCGCTAGCGATTAAGCCAGATTATGCAGAGGCGTTGAGTAATCTGGGTAATGCACAACGAGACCTAGGGCAACACGACAGTGCGATGTCTTATTACCTCCGTGCGTTGGCGATCAAGCCAGATTGTTTGGACGCCAATCGGGCCTATCTCACGGCATTGCTTTACCATCCCAATATTACGGTAGAACGCTTGTTCGATGAGCATATCGCATTTGCTGAGCGTACTTGTGCTGCCTTGGGTGGATTCGGGCAACCGACATTCAATTCACGCAATGCGCGCAAGAAATTGCGGATTGCTTATGTTTCATCTGATTTTAGAAACCACCCAGTAGGCCGAAATATCCGGCCACTGTTAGAGCGCCATGATCGCTGTAACTTTGAAGTCTATTTGTACGGAGATGTGAAACGGCCGGATAGCATGACGGATTGGTTTAAAAGCATGGCGGATAGCTGGTGCTCGATTGTCGGCATATCTGATGCAGCCGCAGCAGAAATAATTCGGCGCGACGAGATCGATATCTTGGTATTGCTGGCGGGCCGTTTTGACGACAACCGGCCATTGATCGCAGCCTACCAACCAGCCCCAGTACAGGTGAGTTTTCATGACCCCGCCACCAGTGGGCTAAAGGAAATGAGTTATCTGTTGGTTGATCGCATGTTGAGTCCGCGTGACACGGTAGAACGATTTACGGAACGGATAGTGCATTTACCTACTTACTACGTGCATGCACCGATGGAGCGCACGCCGGATGTGAGTCCACTCCCGGCTCGGAAAAAGGGGTATATCACTTTTGCCAGCTTCAATAATCCATCAAAAGTGAATGAACAAGTTGTGATCTTGTGGTCGCGGGTTTTGCAGGCGGTGCCTGGGTCAAAGTTGATACTGAAATATAAAAATACCTTTGGTAATGCTAAAGTTCGCCAGCGTTACGTCGAGCTGTTCCAGGCGCAAGGCATTGAAGCGCATCGCCTGGAGTTGGCCAACGCAGATGAAGCCGTTGAGCAACACCTGGCGCGGTATGCTGAAGTCGATATTGCGCTCGACCCGTTTCCTTTCACCGGTTCTACTACCACTTTCGAGGCGGTCTGGATGGGCGTGCCCGTAGTGACTTTGTTGGGCGACCACATGGTGGCGCGTTGGAGCGGATCGATGCTAAAGAAACTGAAGCTCGATGCATTGATCACTCATAGTGAAGCGGAGTATGTAGAAATCGCCCAACACTTGGCGCAGAATCTGGATCAGCTTGAATTGCTACGTGCCGGCCTGCGTGAGCGCGTGGCCCAATCGCCCTTGTGCGATGAGCGTGGCCGGGCCCGTCAGATTGAGCGAGTCTATCGATGGATGTGGGCAAAGTGGTGTGCGGAGCAGGCTACTTAGCCTGGATGGTATGCTGCAGATCGGGTAGAGAGTAGGGGAGTTTATGATGCTGGATCGTTTAATCGTTGAATTCGATAAAGGCCTGCGCACGCTGTTCGCGCAAGCGGCTACGGTGCGTCCCTTGCCAGGGAAGCAGATAAGTGAAATGGAGATGAGCGAGGCTGAAAAGCGCTTGGCTGTCGGACTCATGCGCGTGAACCACAGCGGCGAGATTTGCGCCCAAGCCCTGTATCAAGGCCAAGCACTCACGGCGCGCAATCCGGCGGCGAAGGCTGCGCTAACGTTGGCAGCGCTGGAAGAGACCGAGCACCTGAGTTGGTGCGAAACGCGCATTCGTGAATTGGGTTCGCACACGAGCTATCTCAATCCTCTTTTATATACTGGCTCACTGGCCATCGGCGCGTTCGCAGGGGTGTTGGGCGATAAGTGGAACCTGGGCTTTCTGGCGGAGACCGAGCATCAAGTCGAGGCGCATCTTGCGCGGCATTTGGTGCGCCTGCCTGTGCAAGATGCCAAGAGCCGTGCGATTGTCGAGCAGATGAAGCAAGACGAAGCGCGACATGCGACGACGGCTTTAGAGCACGGCGGCGCTGCGTTGCCGCTGCCGGTCAAACTTGGGATGAAGTTATCCTCAAAATTGATGACTAAGACTGCGTACTGGATTTGAGCGATGCCCAATTTTTCTGAAAATCTTCAGCAACTCGCGCCGACCGATGGCTGGCTACGTTTAAGTTTGCTTGGGGCGGATGGGCAAACCCTGGCGGTGATTGAGAACGCGCCCGGTACGCAGGGCTCGTTTCGGGTATATCGCCATGTTGCCGAGAAGTGGGGCGGGCTTGGAATCGACGCCGCGCAAGAGGCGCTCATTCTATTTTCCGAGCATACGGATGATGCGCGCCAACATCCGGGCAAGCATCCCAATATTGATCGCTTGTTTGATATTGTTGCGCGCAATATTCGTATGGAAGTGCGCTGCGAGTAGTCGTTTTTCAGGTGGACTGAATCTCGAAGTCGTGGGTAATCTCGGCTGTTTTCCCCAACATAATTGAAGCCGAACAATATTTTTCCGCCGAGAGCTTGAGCGCGCGTTCGACTTGCTCCGATTTTAAATCCTTGCCGCTGACGACGAAGTGAAAGTGAATTTTGGTGAACACTTTCGGGTCGGTGTCGGCGCGTTCCGCATGAATTTCCGCCACGCAATCACTGATCTGTTGGCGTTGTTTTTTAAGAATAGCAACGACATCGTAGGCAGTGCAGCCGCCGGTGCCGATGAGCACCATCTCCATCGGGCGCGGCCCCAGGTTGCGTCCGCCGCCGTCCGCAGGGCCATCCATCAACACGGCATGACCGCTATCCGTCTCGCCCAAAAAGCTGGCGCCTTCTACCCATTTGATGCGTGCTTTCATGCTGCTTGTCCCCATGCTTTTATGCTTCTTAAAGCGTGAAACGATACCACACGAGGCCGATGAGTTCATGCAGCGCGAAGTAGCTGTTCTCCATCGCCCGCGCGTTCGGGATGAAATCAAATGGGCTGTAGCCAACAATATCCCCCCGGGGTGGATTGCCGAACCGGGTCGGCGCAGCCAAAAAGTTTATTCCGGTCTTTTCAAACGCATAGCGCGCACGCGGCATATGCCATGCGTGAGTGACAACCAATACGTTTTTAATTTTTTCAGGCATTAACATCTCCGCGCTGAACTGGGCGTTTTGCGCTGTATTGAACGCGCGATCTTCAACCCAGGTAACGCGTGCGCCGAAATGTTCCTCTAAGGTCTGGCGCATAACGTGTGCTTCTTTTGAGCCGCCCTCAGGATTGCCCCCCGTAACCAGAATCGGTAAACCGGTCAATCGCTGTAAGTAAGCACCGTATTGCAGGCGAGCGAGGCTGAGTGTGCCCACGCTGTCGTGACCGTACTCAGGCGCGTCCGGATAGAGGCCGCTGCCAAGGATGATGATCGCGTCGGCGCGCCGCATGGCCTCCGCTTGCAGTGGCTTGATATCTTTTTCGAGTAAGCCCAGCAGATGATCTGCGACTAAGGGGCAGGCGAGCAAATACAGGAGCACAAAACTGCTTGCGATGAATAGTTTGCCCGTTCGATGGAAGCGCTTGCACAGTAATAGCCATCCGAACGCGCCCATGAGAATTAGGTTCATTGGTGGTAATAGTGCTGCGGCGAGCAGGTTGCTTATGAGCCAGTTCGTGTGCTGATCCATGATGAGGCCGTAGAGATTTTTTTACTTTTTACCATGATATGGAGGTTGTGTAGATGGGATGTTCAATCGGATGGATACGGTGCGGAATAAATAGCTTGAATCGGGTGGGGGGCTATCTTGGGCCGCTCGGCTTAAGGCTTCTGTTGGCATATGAGTTTTGGGTGGCCGGGGCGGAAAAGTTGAGTGGTTCAAACTGGTTTGCTGATATTCAGGACAAGTTTTTATTCCCATTTAACGAAATTCCTGTCGATATCAGTTGGCAAATTGCAACGTGGTTTGAGCTGGTTGGTGCAGTTGCTTTGGTCATTGGTTTGGGCACACGTTTTTTCAGCGTGTCTTTAGCCGTGCTGACCCTTGTAGCGATTGCCGCCGTGCATTGGCCATCCGAATGGTCAACTTTAGCGGAGTTGTGGCAAGGCTATGCCATTACCGATAGTGGGCAGGGTAATTTCAAGCTCCCGCTGATTTACTTGGTCATGTTCTTGCCTTTAATCCTCAGTGGACCGGGAAAACTCAGCTTGGATCATTGGATAGCGCGGCGTTGCATTAAATAAGCCCATGAATTATAAGGAGATAATAAATAATGCCGATGAAATATAATTAAATGCTTGCATTGTGATTTTCTATATTAGATAATTCTCATATCGAAGCACTTCCTGTGTTTTGGTGTTGTCTCCTCCATCCTCCTTTATTGGTGGATTTCAACGCAGCCCTTCTTACAGTGGCTGCGTTTTTTTTGCCTGTCGTTCGGGTAGTGGGGTTCAAACGCGATTCCAGTTTGACAGGCGGACTGGAATTCCTATATAGTCTCGGGCTTTTCCGAATTAAGCTACTGGAATTTTGGCATGGGCACTTACTCCGCAAAACCGCAAGACATCAAGCAAGATTGGTTCATCGTGGACGCCACCGATAAGGTGTTGGGCCGCGTTGCAACGCAGATCGCGCATCGTTTACGTGGCAAACACAAGACGATCTACACCCCACATATGGATACGGGTGACTTCATCGTCGTAGTGAATGTCGAAAAGCTGCGCGTCACCGGCAATAAAGCCGAAGACAAGCTGTATCACCGCCATACCGGTTATCCGGGCGGCTTATACACCACCAATTTCACCAAGCTGCAAGCCAAGCATCCTGAGCGCATTTTACAAAAAGCGGTCAAGGGCATGCTGCCTAAGGGTCCGCTTGGCTACGCAATGATTAAAAAGCTCAAGGTTTACGCTGGCGGTACGCATCCACATGCAGCGCAGCAACCCCAAGCTTTAGAAATTTAAGGAACGTTCATGATCGATAACTGGTATTACGGCACAGGTCGGCGCAAAAGTTCGGTTGCCCGCGTTTTTCTGAAGCCTGGAAAAGGCGAAATTACGGTAAACGGCAAGCCGGTTGATACGTACTTCTCACGCGAGACTGGTCGTATGGTTGTGCGTCAGCCTATCGTATTGACCGAGAACCTTTCAAAATTCGATATCAACGTAAACGTGATGGGCGGCGGCGAATCGGGTCAAGCCGGTGCAGTGCGCCACGGCATTACGCGTGCGTTAATTGATTTCGATGCGAATCTGAAAGGTGCTCTCAAAAAGGCCGGTTTCGTGACGCGTGATGCGCGCGAAGTTGAACGCAAAAAAGTGGGCTTCCACAAAGCGCGCCGCCGCAAGCAATTCTCCAAGCGTTAATCACATTACGCTTGATACAGAAAGCCGCCGTAAGGCGGCTTTTTTGTTGGCGCGCACTTTGTACCTGATTTATCATCGACAGCTCTTGTAATAGGGAATTCATACTCATGATTAAGGTTGGCATTGTCGGCGGTACCGGTTACACCGGCGTGGAATTACTACGTATTTTGGCCATGCATCCGCAGGCCGAATTGACTACGATCACGTCGCGTAAAGAAGCGGGCATGCCAGTATCGGACATGTTTCCGAATTTGCGTGGACGAGTGAAACTGGCGTTTGAAGACCCCGCCACTGCGCCGCTCAAGCAGTGCGACATTGTTTTTTTTGCGACACCCAACGGCATCGCGATGACGCAAACACGTGACCTGTTGGAGGCAGGGGTGCGTGTGATTGACCTCGCTGCCGACTTTCGCATTACAGATGTACCCACTTGGGAAAAATGGTACGGCATGGCCCATGCCTGTCCTGAGTTAGTTGGCGAGGCGGTGTATGGTCTGCCAGAAATCAACCGTGAAAAAATCAAGGGCGCGCGTTTAATCGCCAATCCCGGTTGTTATCCAACCGCCGTGCAATTGGGCTTCTTGCCCTTGATCGAGGCCGGGGTGGTGGATCGTGCGCATCTCATCGCAGATGCTAAATCTGGCGTGTCAGGTGCGGGGCGCAAAGCCGAAGTGCATGCCCTATTGGCTGAAGCGGCGGATAATTTCAAGGCGTATGGCGTGGCAGGTCATCGGCATTTACCGGAAATTCGTCAAGGCTTGGGGCGGGCGGCTGGGGCCGAAGTCGGTCTAACCTTCGTGCCGCATCTTACCCCCATGATTCGCGGTATAGAGGCGACGCTGTACGCACGCTTGACCCAAGAGGTGGACCTGCAAGCGCTGTTCGAGCAGCGCTATCGCGGCGAGGCCTTTGTCGATGTGATGGCGCCTGGCGCGCTACCCGAGACTCGTTCAGTGCGCGCTTCCAATATGTGTCGCATTGCGGTGCATCGCCCACAAGGTGGCGATACGGTGGTTGTGCTGTCGGTGATCGACAATTTGGTGAAGGGCGCCTCGGGCCAAGCGGTACAGAATATGAATATTCTTTTTGGCTTTCCGGAGACGCTGGGTCTCGACCAAGTTCCAGTGCTCCCCTAGCGCGGTCTGGAGCACGTCGTGGCATCTAAGTTTCTTCGCACGATCAAGTCCAGGTTCGGGATCAATGCGCCACGGTTATTAGTACGCACGCACATTCCTTGGCCACTACGAATGGTGTCAATAGGCGTATTGCTTGCGGGGGGGCTGATGCTGGGGCAATGGGTATTTGAAACGGGTTTGCGTATAGCTGGATTCGAGAAAAGCCAAGCACAGCTTCAGCTCACACAACTCTCCAGCCGAGTGAAAGTTCTTGAGCTGGAAAACACCGAGCTTAAAGCCGAGAAGATGCGTATTTCGCAACAGATCGAAATTGAGCAAACCACGCATAAAGACCTCGCGAAATCGCTTCAGATCTTGCAGGACGAGAGCGCCACGTTACTGGAAGATAATGCGTTTTTCCGTAACTTATTGTCGCCCGATCAGGGCCCAGGTCCGGTGTCGATTTACCACTTTAAAGTGGAACGAAATCCGGTGCTGGCTGGTGAATATCGTTACCGACTGCTACTATTGAAATCCGGCAAACGTGAGCAGGAATTTGTCGGCAGCGTACAGTTTCTCGTAATCGGCGACCAAGCTGGAAAAAAGGTATCCGTAGCACTTCCTGAAACAGCGCCGGGCAAGCCTCAGGCAATCAATGTCAGTTTCAAATATTACCAACGGTTGGAAGGCGCTTTTCAACTGCCGGCAGCTTTGACGCCGAAGAGTATCCAAATCCGGGTGTTTGAAACCGGTAATGCCCAGCCGAAATGGACTAAAACAGTTAACCTATAAGTTGCACTAAGGGATAAGCCATGTTTTTTTCGAACAAACCAAGCAAACCGCAAAACCGTATTGACACCCTGATTGGTGCTGATACTAAGGTCGTGGGCGATGTTTCTTTCAGCGGCGGCTTGCGTGTGGATGGCCATATAAAAGGGAATGTGACGGCGCAAGGTGAACAGCCGTGTACCTTGGTACTGTCAGAAAATGCAAAAATAGAAGGAAAGATTCGGGTCTCGCATGTCGTTATCAATGGAACAGCGGTGGGGCCGGTGCATGCAACAGAATATGTGGAGCTCCAGTCTAAGTGCCATGTTTCTGGCGATGTTTTCTACAAAACGCTCGAAATGCACATGGGAGCGATCGTAGAAGGTAAACTGGTGCATGTGGAAGGAACTCTTTCGGATGAGGGGTTTGCACAAGGCGTCATCGTTGACCAATCTGCATAAGCATTGGATAATGAACCATACTGTTTTTAGGAGATACTCATGAATGCACTGACAGAAATGCCCGCACCGCTGTTGTTTACCGATAGCGCTGCAGCGAAAGTGAAGCAGTTGATCGATGAAGAAGGCAGCAGCGACCTCAAGTTGCGTGTTTTTGTTTCTGGTGGCGGCTGTTCCGGTTTTCAATACGGGTTTACCTTTGATGAGCAACAAGCGGAAGACGATACCGTCATTGAGAAGGCTGGCGTCAAACTCTTGGTTGACCCGATGAGCTTTACTTATTTGGTCGGCGCAGAAATCGATTATCAAGAAGGCTTGAATGGCGCGCAGTTTGTCATCAAGAATCCGAATGCGACTTCTACTTGCGGTTGCGGTTCGTCCTTCTCTGCTTAAATAAATCAGCGAAGTAGTGTTACCTAAAGGAGGCGCTTAGCGCCTCCTTTATTTTTTGCTGCGCCTAGCAGGGCGCACTCACTT
>JAYVBU010000158.1:0-3215 GCA_043750335.1 Betaproteobacteria bacterium
GCACATCGGCAATACTGGCATCACGATGGAGGATGAAGAGGCTACAAAAATTTTTGCCAATGGCTTGGTGATTCGTGATCTGCCGCTGGCAGCCAGTAATTGGCGTAGTCAAGAAGGCTTGAGTGAATACCTTAAGCGCCATGGTATTCCGGCAATTGCGGGTATTGATACGCGCAAGCTCACACGCTTGTTGCGCGAAAAAGGCGCCCAAAATGGCTGTCTGATGGCGGGCAAAGTCGATGAAGCGGAGGCCTTGCAGCGCGCGCAAGCTTTCCCTGGTTTGGCTGGTATGGATTTGGCCAAAGTGGTGAGTAGTCCGAAGGCCTATGAATGGTTGGAATCGACCTGGGTGCGCGGCAAAGGTTTTGCTACACTCGCCGCCCCTAAATATCACGTTGTTGCCTACGACTATGGCATCAAACGCAATATTCTGCGTATGTTGGTAGAGCGTGGTTGTAAAGTCACTGTGTTGCCAGCGCAAGCCCCCGCGCAAGAAGTGCTGGCTTTAAAACCGGATGGAATTTTTCTGTCCAATGGCCCAGGTGATCCAGAGCCGTGTGATTACGCCATTGCTGCGATTGGCGAATTATTGACCAGCGGTATCCCGATCTACGGTATTTGCTTGGGCCACCAACTCCTTGCGTTGGCATCGGGCGCAAAGACCATCAAGATGAAATTCGGCCACCATGGCGCGAACCATCCGGTGCAGGACCTCGATAGCAAGCGTGTGATGATTACCAGTCAGAACCACGGTTTTGCTGTGGATGCTACGACCTTGCCCGCCAACGTTCGGCCGACCCATGTGTCGCTGTTTGATGGCAGCCTGCAAGGTATCGCCCGTACCGATGTGCCGGCCTTCAGCTTTCAGGGCCACCCCGAAGCGAGTCCGGGGCCGCACGATGTTTCGTATTTATTTGATCGTTTCGTTGATTTGATGAAAGAGAAAAGACAATAGACAGGATTAACAGGATTTTTCAGGATGCACAGGATTAAGGCGTTTTAGATTTTATCCTGTGCATCCTGAAAAATCCTGTTAATCCTGTCCATTAAACCTATGCCAAAACGCACCGACATTAATAGCATCCTCATCATCGGCGCTGGCCCGATCATCATCGGCCAGGCGTGCGAGTTCGACTATTCCGGCGCGCAGGCTTGCAAGGCGCTGAAGGAAGAGGGCTATCGCGTCATATTGGTGAATTCAAATCCGGCCACCATCATGACCGACCCAGGCATGGCGGATGTGACTTACATCGAGCCGGTGGCTTGGCGTGTGCTGGAAAAAATCATCGAAAAAGAGCGTCCCGATGCCCTGCTGCCCACCATGGGGGGGCAAACCGCGCTTAACTGCGCGCTGGATTTGGCGCGGCACGGCGTACTGGAAAAATACAATGTGAAGATGATCGGTGCCTCGCGCGAAGCCATCGACAAGGCAGAAGACCGCGAGAAATTCAAGCTGGCGATGGAAAAAATTGGCCTGGAATGTGCGCGCGCGGCAATTGCACATAGCCTGGAAGAAGCCATACAAGTCCAGGCGATGGTGGGCTACCCGACGATTATCCGTCCCTCGTTCACGATGGGCGGCATGGGCGGCGGCATCGCCTATAACCCGGAAGAATTTGTCACGATATGTGAGCGCGGCCTGGAAGCCTCGCCTACCAAAGAGTTGCTGATCGAAGAATCAGTGATTGGTTGGAAAGAATTCGAGATGGAGGTGGTGCGCGATAAAGCCGACAACTGCATCGTCATCTGTTCGATCGAAAACCTCGACCCGATGGGTGTGCATACCGGCGACTCGATTACCGTCGCCCCGGCGCAGACGCTCACCGACAAAGAGTACCAAATCATGCGCAATGCCTCGCTCGCGGTGTTGCGCGAAATCGGTGTTGAGACGGGCGGCTCAAACGTGCAGTTCGCCATCAATCCTGCCGATGGTCGCATGCTGGTAATCGAAATGAATCCGCGCGTGTCGCGTTCCTCGGCACTGGCCTCTAAAGCGACGGGCTTCCCGATAGCGAAAGTCGCCGCCAAGCTGGCTGTGGGTTACACCCTGGATGAGTTGCAGAACGACATCACTGGTGGGCGCACGCCTGCTTCGTTCGAGCCTTCGATTGATTACGTCGTCACCAAAATCCCGCGTTTCGCCTTCGAAAAATTCAAGCAGGCCAATGACCGCCTCACCACCCAGATGAAATCAGTGGGCGAAGTGATGGCCATGGGCCGCACTTTCCAAGAATCTTTCCAGAAGGCCTTGCGTGGCTTGGAGACGGGCGTGGATGGCCTGGACGAAATCACCACAGATCGCGACACCATGGAAGCCGAGATGGGTAACCCCGGCGCGGAACGCATCTGGTACGTTGCCGATGCAATGCGCGCGGGGATGTCGCTGGATGAAATTCACGCCCTGACACATATCGACTACTGGTTTCTGGTGCAGATTGAAGACTTGGTTAGGCGTGAGCAAGCCTTGGCCGGGCGTAAAGTGGGCGATCTTTCCTTGGATGAGCTGCGCGATTTAAAACGCTGCGGTTTTTCTGATCGGCGTTTGGCCAAACTGCTTGGCACTAATCAGCACGAGGTGCGAAAGCGCCGCTGGGATTTAAATCTACATCCGGTGTACAAACGGGTGGATACCTGTGCCGCCGAATTTGCCACCGATACGGCCTATCAATACTCGACTTATGAAGAAGAGTGCGAAGCTAAACCGACCAGCAACAAAAAAATTATGGTGCTGGGCGGTGGGCCAAACCGCATCGGCCAGGGCATTGAGTTCGATTATTGCTGCGTACATGCGGCGATGGCGATGCGCGAGGACGGCTATGAAACCATCATGGTTAACTGTAATCCAGAGACGGTTTCTACCGACTACGACACTTCCGATCGCTTGTATTTTGAGCCGCTGACATTAGAGGATGTGCTGGAAGTGGTGCGTATCGAAAAGCCGGTTGGCGTGATCGTTCAATTTGGCGGCCAGACGCCGCTCAAGTTAGCGCGCGATCTGGAAGCGAATGGCGTACCCATTATCGGCACCACGCCCGACGCGATTGACTGCGCGGAAGACCGTGAGCGCTTTCAAAAATTACTGCACGATCTAAAACTATTGCAGCCGCCCAACCGCACCGCGCGTTCGAGCGATCAAGCGCTAAAGCTGGCCGAAGAAATCGGTTACCCACTGGTGGTGCGCCCCTCTTATGTGCTGGGTGGCCGCGCAATGGAAA
>JAYVBU010000159.1:0-3210 GCA_043750335.1 Betaproteobacteria bacterium
GTAAAATCTTTATCCGTAAAAACCTGATGCCGAACGCTGACGAATTCTTCGAGCGTGATCTCACCATCCTGGTTAAGATCAAATGCTTGCAATGCGCCGCGCGCACCGCTCGGCGGAATCTGAATCTCCATGCGATAAATCCGATGCACGTTGTCGTGCGCGACCATGCGCGCGATTTTGGGCGGCAACTGTGTCAGCAAGCGGTGCAAATTTAATCTTCCCGCCTCATCGCCGCCACGGCGCTCGGCCTTGTCGGTATAGAACGTGTCCGATCCCACGACGAAGCGATCTGGAAATTCCTTAATGAGATCGGCCCAATCTGATTTCAGCGCCCCGGAAGGCGAGAGCGCCGCCGCCCTTGAACGCCAGGCAGCTGGATTGCCTGCTTGCAGTCTGAAGCTCATATATAAATTCGGGTGACGCTTGAGCAGCTCGCGGCAAATTTCCACGCTACGGTTTTGCAAGGGCTCCATCCCGACATGCGCCCAGACGATCTTTGTTTCACGGTTATGGGCCAACAGCCGTTCAAAGGCATCCAGATTCTTTTTCAGCGTTGAAGGGTTGGGGTCCCAGGCTTTGGGATTCATCAAACGCGACGGCAAGGGCATGTCATCAGGCACCAAATCGAAATGCACGTCGATGGGTAGTTTATTTTCAGCGGCGACATCCGCCAACAGCAACAGTAGTGGATGATTGGCATCGACGGCCTCGTAGGGATGCATATCGCCCATCTGAGGGAGTGAGAGATGAACAATCGCAAATTCGCCGAAACCAGAAATAAAAGGTATTTTGGCGATTCGATCGGCCTTGGCCTTGAACGCGCGCCGATCTTCGTCCGTCAGTGCGCTCGGCTGTTTCTGAAAATAGATTGGCCCAAGAATGCCAGGGCCGCCCAGCAAGCGAATCCGCTCAGGTTGGCTTTGCAGCACCGGAAGTAATTCTTGGTAATCGAAGGGCAGCCTTTTATCCCCGATCACACCTTGTGGCAGCGGCATGAGAATCGTTTTGTCGATTTTCAACCTGTCCATTTCGGCGATCATGGCCTGCACGCCCGCCGCCACACTGCTGACGCCGCGAGCACCTCTGAATTCCATATGAGCATGCGTATCAATGTAGGGAAAAAATTCGTTGGCGGCGCGCGCCGCCGGAACAAACAGCGCGACTGCAAAGGCCGCCGCCAGCCTTATCCAACAGGCCTTCAGCCGGATTGGATGCCTATAAATATTCCATTTGGGTATCTCCGCAGGTTGGCGCATGATTAGCCCGGTCTTGGCGCCAATTCGACAGCACACCGGAACTCCAGCCTTTGCTGCCGCAAGGAGATCAGATCGTAGCGTTCGGCATCGATGTATTCTTCATATATCCCCCTATGCCGCCCGACCAGTAAAAGCTCGAAACGCAGAGGAAAATTAAGGCCCGGTAAAACCCAATAGTTGCGCTCCATACGGCGGTAGTTGCCAAACAAGCCCCGGCCTTCAATTTTGAAAGCTTCGAATTCGCCGGCGGGCACGCTGATTTTTTCGAAGGCCGTCACGCGCATATCGAGCTTTCCCCGGCGTCGCCCACCTTCGTTCCATGCAGCAATCCATTTTTTGCCGATGAAGAGTTCGGCCGGCACCATTTCCTGGACGGCATCCTTCGGGCCGGAGCTGGGCGTTTTGATGAAATTCCCATCTGGGTTCGCCACCCAGGCACCGTCATTCAGTTCAACACGACCGGTTTGGGCATCGGTGCGCGTCACCCTGAGAACCAGCGTTGTCTGCTTCACATTGCTGAACAGATCGCTAACCTGAAACACAGCCTCGTCGCCAACCGAGAATTGGCGGCCAAGCGGCGCACGCGCCGCCACGCACCGGCTCCAGGCTTCCATCACATGCGGAGCAATCGTGCCGCCAAGCTTGAGTTCGATGGTGAGCGGATCAGCGGTGACACCCTGCACGAACAAGAAAAGTAGGGCCGTCGATATAAGCCGTTTCATCATCACGATCACCCTCACTTTCGGAGATTCAATATCTTACCCTAACCTTGTATTTCAATATCGTCTTGCCGCCAGCCGGCACCGGCACTTTCCACACGGCGGTGTTCGACGCTTCTTTCACATGCGGGAGTGACTCAGACAACATTTGCCAGTCACCGGGAATCGGCTCCATGACCTTGACACTGACTGGTTCATCTTTAGCATTTTTAAGCACGATCTCGAATGCAGTTTCAAAGATGTAGTTATAGCGACCAGCACCACCGATTTTTTCGAAGCTGGTTTGTTTTTTGTCAGCGGTAACATCAAAGGCATCGCCTAATTTGAGGCGTACCTTCTCGTTTTTTGGCGTATGGTCGATTTGATCTTCGCCGACAAACTGGGCATTACCAGCACTGTCTTTTTTGTACACGCGCACCACACCCTTGGGTAGGGGAACACCCAGGTTGCCACCCTTGTTGTCGAATTCGACGAACACACCGACCTTCATTTTCTGACCGATATCGCCATAGCTGGAACGATAATAATAATCTGCTCCGCGCAACAGAAACTCTTTGCTTGTCGGCACGCCCGTCGCACTTAACAAAGCGACTTGCTTGGTTTGGTTATCAAGAATCGAGGTAGGCCGATCCAGGGTATAGAGATGGTATTCGAACAAGCTTTCCTCGGCCATTTTAGGCGCAGCCATCGCCAATGTTTTTTGCACTCGGCCTTCTTGTAGTGCGTCGCCCATTTCCGCGCGTACACGGTTTACATCCCCCGCCACCAGTTGCAGCCGAGCATTGAGATAGCTTGCACCGCTGGTGTTGGTCAGCGTCACCCAAGCATTCAGGTCGAGCTTGTCATCGTTCTTCGACAACTCCGCCACGTAATCGGCGCGCCAGGCCAGGCCACCAGTTAGATAGGACAACTCCAGCGTATCGTCTGCGTTTTGTGCCGCATTCAGGTTCATCACCAGCGTAGGCCGGTCGCGCAAATTCTCAGGTAGGTTTTTGTACGCTAGCCGTCCCGGCACACCGGTCTCTATCCGATCTGCGTATTTCAACACCACACCACCGTTGGTGGCGAGCACGATGGCTTCTTCGCGCGTATCCGCGCCGGTTGTGGGGTGTGTGCGAATTACGGTCACGCTCTGGCCAAGGTGTTTTTCCAACAACTTTTGCGGGGTCAATAAATCGAAATCAAAATTCTGCTCGATCAAATAAAAACCTTTAGGGTGCGTCAAATTTCGCAGC
>JAYVBU010000160.1:0-3209 GCA_043750335.1 Betaproteobacteria bacterium
GCGAGAGCATGCCGCGACACAAAGGCCCCGGCAGTCTTGCCTATGCCGCAACGCAAAATCTCGACGGCATGCTAAAACTGCGCGCGACTGGGGTGGGCAGCGCAACGCAACTCGCCCATATCGTGCGCTTAGTCGAAGATGCACAAGGCACAAAAGCACCGATCCAACGCTTGGCCGATGTTATTTCAGGCATCTTCGTGCCCATCGTCGTGGGCATTGCGCTGATTACTTTTGTACTGTGGTGGTGGTTGGGCGGCGATCTCGCTGCTGCACTCATTAACGCGGTCGCCGTGCTGGTCATCGCGTGCCCATGCGCCTTGGGGCTCGCCACGCCCACGGCGATCATGGTCGGCACCGGGCGCGGGGCACAAACCGGTATCCTGGTGCGCGATGCCCGCGCACTCGAACAAGCGCACAAGATCACTACCTTGATCGTGGATAAAACCGGCACCCTGACCGAGGGTAAACCTACCGTGACGGATATCATTCCACACGCCGGATACTCAGTACCTGATTTATTAGCCCTTGCAGCAACGCTTGAACAAGGTTCGCAACATCCTTTAGCCAGCGCTATTCTGAATCACGCGCGATCCCAAGGTATTTCCCCACGCGCCAGCAGTAACTTCACGACTTTTGCAGGCAAAGGGGTGTCGGCCACCATCAATAACGAACAAGTCTTTCTGGGCTCCTTGCGTTTTCTCGCTGCATCGGGTGTGTCGCTTGCCGTTGTCGATGCGCGCGCCCTGCTCGATCAAGGCAAGACCGTAATTGGCATCGGCAGCGTACGCGCTGCTATGGGCTTGATCGCCATCGCCGACCGCCTGCGCGACGATTCCGCCGCCGCCGTGCGACAGCTGCAAAACATGAATATCGAGGTGGTGATGTTGACCGGCGATAATCCACAAACGGCCAAAGCCATCGCCGAACAAGCGGGGGTTGATCGTTTCGTGGCCGAAGTCATGCCACAGGACAAGGCACAGGAGGTCGCGCATCAAAAAGCACAAGGCAAAGTAGTCGGCATGGCTGGGGACGGCATTAACGATGCCCCCGCACTGTCTGCGGCGGATGTCGGTTTTGCCATCAGCAGTGGTGCCGATATCGCGATCGAGGCAGCGGATGTCACCTTAATGCGCAACAGTCTGATGAGCGTGGCGGATGCTATCTCGCTCTCACGTGCAACACTCGGTAAAATTCGCCAAAATCTTTTTTTCGCATTCCTCTACAACGTGCTGGGCATTCCACTCGCAGCATTGGGTATGCTGAACCCAGTCATTGCCGGTGCGGCCATGGCCATGAGTTCGGTGTCGGTGGTGAGCAATGCCTTACTATTAAAACGCTGGAAACCACTTTCGTAACAAACCAAGGAGCGTTAAATGGAAACCCTGAACCTGAACATTCGAGGCATGACCTGCATGGGCTGCGTTAACAGCGTCAAACGCGTACTCGCGCCTATTGCAGGTGTCGCCAATATTGATGTCGTTTTAGAAAGCGGAAAAGTCGATATCGAATTTGATGCGAACCAAGCGACGCCGGATCAGCTGCGCGATGCGATTCGGCATGCTGGCTACGAAGTTCTCAACTAAATCGCGCACCATATAAGCACTGAAATGGACGAGCCTCTCGACACCGTGCTCGCCTACCACGAACGCACCAAACATCACTTCCAACGTTATGCCGCTGGCCCGAGCGGACTTGACTGGGCCACACAACCCGACCCGTTTCGCAGCTTCGCCGGGAGCCCGCAGCGCGCACTACCGCTACTGGGCGAGAACACGCTTCAAACTCGCTACGTCGATATATACCAGCCGAGTGGCGTTGCCCCCCACGCGTTTACGCTTGCCAACCTTGCTACCTTGCTCGAACTCTCCATGGGATTATCGGCATGGAAAGCCTATAACGCGACACGCTGGGCGTTGCGCTGCAATCCTTCCAGCGGGAATTTACATCCTACTGAAGCCTATGTAGTGACGAAGGATTTGCACGGCATCAACGATGGTTTGCACCACTATCTCAGCCGCGATCATGTGTTGGAACAGCGAAACAATGTATCTGCCGACTTACCCGCCGCATCCGTTCTGCTTGGCCTGTCTTCTATTCATTGGCGCGAAGCATGGAAGTATGGCGAGCGCGCTTACCGCTACTGCCAGCATGACGCCGGACACGCCATTGCCGCCACGCGCTACGCCGCTGCCGCACTGGGCTGGCAAGCGCAGGTGCTCAAGGATTGGAGCGATACAGACATCGCGGCATTGCTAGGCTTGGACCGAGACGCCGATTTTGCTGAAGCTGAACGCGAATACCCAGATGTATTGCTACTCATCGGGCATAGCACCCCTTCCCTCGTCACCCCACCCGCACCCGCGCAGCATTGGTACGGTCAGGCTAACTGCCTCTCGCCCACCCACGCCCACGATTGGCCGGTGATCGAAGCGGTCTCAGCGGCCTGTGTCAAACCAAAAACCCACACACCGCTATGGCGCGCGCCACCCCTGCCCGAACCGATACCACTCGTAAGCGCGGCCAGCGCAAGCGCAATCATCCGCCAACGGCGCAGCGCACAAGAATTTGATGGTAAGACCTTGATCCAGGCCACCACGCTGTTCCGTATGCTCGACATGACCTTGCCGCGCGCCGCCGTGCCGCCATGGGACGCGCTCAACACGACACCGCGCATCCACTTGGCGCTATTCGTACACCGTGTGGAAGGACTCGCGTCCGGGGTATATCTGTTTTTACGCAATACGGAAATCGAATCGACCCTACGCACAGCATTGTCCAGCGACTTCGAATGGGTGCATGCAGAAAACTGCCCCGCGCATTTGCCACTCTATCGCCTCGTTGAGGCCGACGCGCGCAACGCCGCCAAGACGCTTTCATGTCATCAAGACATCGCTGCTGACGGCGCATTCAGCCTGGGCATGCTTGCCGAATATGAAAGCAGCCTAGCGCAAGGCCCATGGATATACCGGCAACTGTTTTGGGAAGCCGGCATTCTAGGCCAAATCTTGTACCTGGAAGCCGAGGCCGCAGGCGTGCGCGGCACCGGCATCGGCTGCTATTTCGACGACGCTGTGCATGAAGTACTGGGCATCACAGACCACTCGATACAGAGCTTGTATCATTTCACCCTGGGCGCTGCCTTAAGCGACGAGCGCTTACAAACCCTAGCCGCGTACGCGCATTTAACGCGGGATTAAGGGCGTTTTAGC
>JAYVBU010000161.1:0-15585 GCA_043750335.1 Betaproteobacteria bacterium
CCGCCTACATCGAGAAAGTTGGCGGGCTGCCCGCCATGTAATTTTATTAAATCCATAGTCGCCATGGCGAGCCCGGCTCCATTCACCATGCAGCCGATGCTGCCAGCGAGCGCGATGTAGTTAAGCCCCGCAGCGTGGGCGGCAGCCTCTTTTGCATCGTCTTGGCTCGCGTCGCGCTTGTCTGATAAAGCGGCCTGGCGGTATAGCGCATTGTCATCCACGATCATCTTGCAATCGAGCGCGACTAGGCCGCCACTTTGCGTGACGATCAATGGGTTAATTTCGAGCATGGACAAATCACGTTGCAGGAAAAGTTTATACGCGGCGTGTAGCAAGCGCGTCATTTCACCGATTTGTTTGCCCTCCAAGCCCAAGGCAAACGCCAAGTTGCGACATTGAAAATCTTGCAAACCCATGAGCGGGTCGCAAGTCTCGCGCAAAATTTTCTGCGGGGCAGTGCGGGCGATTTCTTCTATATCCATGCCACCGCTAGCGGAGGCAACGAGGGTGATGCGCTCGCTCTCGCGGTCCACCAATAGGCTTAAATACAGCTCGCGCGCGATGGTCAGCGTCTCCTCCACCAGGATGCGCGAGACGATTTGACCCTGCGGTGCATTTTGATAGGTGACCAGCGATGTACCCAACAGGGTGTCGGCAGCGGCACGTAAATCATCCACTGATGTGACCAGTTTGACACCGCCCGCCTTGCCGCGCCCTCCGGCGTGAATTTGCGCTTTAACCACCCATGCGCTCCCCCCTAATTCATTGCTGGCCACTTCTGCATGCAGGGTATTCTCGATCACGACGCCGCGTGGTGTGGTGATACCATATTCACGCAGGACTTCTTTGGCTTGATATTCGTGTAGGTTCATGGCGCTTAATTCAAAATAATTGCCACAGAGATCACAGAGGACACAGAGAAGGCTGAGTAAGCTCATCAATCCAGCGGGTTTTCTCTGTGCTCTCTGTGTCCTCTGTGGCAAGGTTGGGTTAAGGAATGTCAAATTGTGAGGGAAAACGCGTGAAGACGGAAGCGCAAATCGACATCGTCTCGTCTTTGGCCGAGGTCGATGCAGTCGCATGGGATGCATTGGCAGGGCCGCAGCCATTCGTGCGCCATGCTTTTTTACAGACACTAGAGGCGACTGGCTGTGTTGGTGGCGATACGGGCTGGCAGCCGCGACATTTATTGTTGAAGCGCGAAGGTGAATTGGTTGGTGCATTGCCACTGTATTTGCGCGATGACTCCTACGGTGAATTCGTGTTCGATTTTTCCTGGGCCGATGCCTATGCGCGGTCTGGCAGACGTTATTACCCGAAACTGTTGACCGCGATTCCGTTTACCCCGGTGCCGGGCAAACGCCTGCTCGCCCATACGGATGATGATCGGTTTTTTCTGATCGACGCGGCCCTAGCCTTTGCCCAGCAACTTGGCGTCTCATCGTGGCATTGCCTATTTCCCACTGAGTCCGATGCGCGCTTACTGGCCGCGCGCGGCTTGATGCCTCGGCAGGGTGTGCAGTTTCACTGGCACAACGCGGATTATGTAGATTTTGATGCGTTTTTAGCCACCATGAGCCATGACAAGCGCAAAAAAATTAAACAAGAGCGCAGACGAGTGCGTGATGCGGGCGTGAGCTTTATGCATCGTGTCGGCGCAGACATAACCGAAGCGGATTGGCATTTCTTTTTCAGTTGCTATCAGCGCACTTATCATATGCATCGCTCGCCGCCATACATGAATCTGGATTTCTTTCTCGACCTTGCTCGGCGGCTGGGCGATCAGATGTTGTTGGTGATGGGCTATTTGGAGGGTGCGCCGGTCTCGGTGGCGCTCAACTTGTTTGATGGCGAGCGACTCTATGGCCGGTATTGGGGCGCAACCCAATTCATCTCCGGTTTGCATTTTGAAACCTGTTATTACCAAGCCCTGGAATTCGCCATTGCGCGCAGATTTCAAGTGTTTGAAGGTGGCGCACAGGGCGAACACAAACTAGCGCGTGGGCTGCTACCGACGCCAACCAGTTCATTTCATTGGTTGGCGGATGAAGATTTCGCGCGCGCAGTCGGGCAATTTTTGATCCGTGAAACGCATGGCGTATCACAGTATGTGGATGAGCTAAAAGAGAGTAGCCCGTATCGTTCCGCTTAATCGTTGTGCAAAAAGTGGCTGTGCCTAGCCTGCTTGGTCTGACTGGTCTTGCGCTTGGTTTGCAATCTTTTTTCGCGCGCCCCGCGACTGGGGCGGGTCGCTTTTCTGGTTTTGGGTTCGACTGCGGCGGCTTGCAATAAGGCGACCAAGCGCGCGAGCGCATCTTTACGGTTCAGCCCCTGAGTGCGAAAACGGTGTGCGTCGATGAGCAGCACACCCTCGTCCGAGAGACGACGCCCGGCCTGTTTCTTCAAGCGTTCTTTCAGCGGCTCTGGCAGGGTGGCAGAGCGTGCAACGTCAAAGCGCAATTCCACTGCGCTCGATACCTTGTTGACGTTCTGCCCGCCGGGCCCAGAGGCACGCACGAAAGTAAAGCTGATTTCGGTTTCGTCCAGCGCCAGATTGGCCGTAATGTTAATCATTTTGTGTGTGCGTTCTGGTTAAATAAGGGCGCATAAAACTTGGTCTGAACTACGGTCTGTAGCGAAGTCCATTGTAGATTTTTTTTCTTAAGCTCGGTTATAGTGCAGAGGTGGAGCGAAGCAATTTTACATTGAGATGTCACTTATCTCGTGCTTAACGCTCAACGCAATCGTTTGTGAATTGGGTGAGGCGTCATGAGTGAAGAGCAATTTGATTTTGAAGATTGGGCGAGCCTCGCGCAAAGCGATCCAGAGGCGTTTGAAGCCAAGCGCCAAGCAGCGATTGCGAAGCTGATTGAAAGCGCGCCCGAAGAACTACGCCAACGTTTGCGTGGTTTTCAATGGCGCATTGATATGGAGCGCCAACGCAGTGCTAACCCGCTTCAAGCCTGTATTCGCATTTCCAATATGATGTGGGATTTGATTTACGCTGACCGGGGGTTTCTCTGGTCATTGCAAGCCATGTCTGATCCGCAGTCGCTGTTCAATGTCGTTCCGGCAGAGAGTGGTTCGGCTGAGATAATTTCACTTAAGCCCGAGCGTAGTTGAACCCAGTACGCATGCCGCCTGCGAGGCGTTTTTTTACGCCTTTCCTAAATCTACTTCTTCTGCCCAGACCAATGCTTGTATGTGCGCTAGGTTGATTTCCTCCGCTGAGATGCCGCTCACTGCTGCATAGGTGGTGATGACTTGTTCTTCCGCCTCTTCGCAGGCGATGGCGAGATCGAGGTAGGGCGCATACATTCCTTCGCGCTTAGTGAGTGCAGCCTCAATGGCAGACGGCAGTTTCAGGCTGGCGAGTGCAGTCTCCATGGGCATGTTCAGTAAGGCGTCGAGTAGCGAGAAAATGCCGACAATAAACAGGCCATCGTGATCTTTTTTGTTGAGCTTCTTTTGCCCAAGTAATTCGGTGAGACGGGCGCGTACCAGCGCGGTTTTCATGAGGGCCAAGGTGCGATGATCGGGTTGGCCGCTGGCAAAGAGCAACAGCGTCAACCAGCGATAGAGCGGGTCGTAGCCGAGTACCACTAAGGCGTGGTTCACCGAACGCACCGACTGCAACAAGCCCGTGGCGGGAGAATTGATGAAGCGCAACAGCTTGTAAGACAATACGGGATCAGGTTTGAAATGTTTCTCCAACTCTGCGATATCTGCGTGGTTCATGGCGAGATTGAGCAGTTGCATCACGCGCAGGCGCTGGCTGTCCACCTTGGTGGCATGCACGGAAAGCGGCTTGGAGAAGAAATAGCCTTGAAACAGATCAAGTTTGAGTTTGCGGCAAACGATAAACATTTCTTCTGATTCAACCGGATTGGCGGTCAGCTCAAAATCGCCGTGGCTGCGTAGTCGTACCACCGACTCGCCGAGCTGCATCGCATTGAGTAAGGTTGGGTCAATGCGGATGTAATCAATCAGAGGCAGCAGATCGTCGAGCGCCTCGCGATAATCCAATTGTTGAAGGCCAAGCCGATAGCCCGCATCGTGGAGTGCTTGGCAACGCACGATAAGACTATCCAAGGGCCCACTTTCCGGTGGACGAAACATGAGTACGATACCCTTGCCGTCCATGCGGTCGAGAAACGCGGTGTCGAGTGTGGGCGTGGAAATGGCCGCAAAAATCAATTTTCCGCCGCGCAGCTTTTGCACGTCCAAATCTTCCATGCTCGATAGCAGCATTTCATCCAGCATCAATTGCAGTAGTTGCGCGCCAGCTCCCGGCGGTGGCGCGGCTTTTTTGATGCGCATTTCATAACCCACAACTTCACCGCTGAGATTCATGATGGGTTGGCGGCCAAGAAAGCGGCTTAACAGTTCGCTGGCTTGTGTGCGTACGCCGTGCGTAGGAATGTCGAGCATGTTTGAGACTACGGCGGGCTCGTTTGCTGTGTCGATGGTTTTGGCAAAGGCCGGACGCTCGAATATGGGCGACTCCATTAGCGGCACAACGCTGTCGATCGGCGGCGGCGGCGCTTGCGCGATGCGTTCATCGTTTTGCGCCTCGGGTCTGCCGTTGGATAAGAATTTCAGGTATTTGCCAAGCATGGGTGATTCCTACAGAGGCCCGGCCAATTGTCGCCGGTACTCTTTTAACGGTTCAGAAGCGTGTTTCTTAAGTATCTTGTCATGCTGCCGATGCGACAGAGCAGTAGTGTTTGTCTATATACTCGACGGACGTACTTCACCTATCCGCTGTAGAAAGGAATCTCCCATGTATGGTTTTAGCGCAATCGTAAATCTGTCGTTCGATCAGGCCGTAGCAAAAGTAACTGAAGAGTTGAAAAAAGAAGGCTTCGGCGTGTTGACCGACATCGACGTGAAAGCCACGATGAAGGCGAAACTGGATATTGATCGTCTCCCCTATCGTATTTTGGGCGCCTGCAACCCAGTGCTGGCCAACCAGGCGCTGGATATGGAGCCGGACATCGGGCTTTTGCTGCCCTGTAATGTGGTGGTGCGCGAGGAGGCGGATGGCCGGGTCACGGTGCTGTTTCTGGACCCCAACTTGATGGTGGGTCTGGTCGCGAACAAGGCAGTAAGCACGGTAGCCACTGAGGCGCGCGCCCGTTTAGATCGCGTGCAGGCCGCCCTGGCGGCCTAAATCGTGCCCGCCCCGTGCGGCGGGGTGGGCGGTTTCTCGCCTTAACAAAAATTCACTTCATTTCTGCGCGTATTTTGTCGATATTGTCGGTAGCAAAGTCCAGCCGCACGACGGTCAAATACCTATTCTGCTCGCATGCTGCTGCGTATAATCATTTATAACGGCTACGGTTGTTGCGGAGCGCGCTATTCCTATTTCAGCAGGGCAGACAAATTGGAAGGGCCGGATGGACTTATCCCGGGTGTACACCAAAACTTCCAAAGGTATTCTTGAAGGCAGCGCCAAAGCGCGCGGTTTAACGCGCGAGCATGCGCGCGTGCTCGCGTTGATTGATGGCCAATCGACTGTTCGCATTCTGCTCGAAAAAAATCCCCGCATTTCAGAAAATAATTTAGCGTCGATTCTGGACGCGCTCACCAACGCCGGCATGATTCGCCAACTGAGCGGCGCGCAGGCGGGCGACGATCTTGGTTTTTCCTCCACCATCATTGTTGCTGATGCCAATACGCAAGCCTTCTTTGAAGCGCAGGCCCGCGTCGATTACGAGCAACAGCAAACCGAAGACGCCGCAGCACAACTCAAACAGCAAGCACACGATGCATTGCTAGCAGAAGTGCAGGCGGATATCCAAGCGGAAACCGATGCGATCAAACGGGATACAGAAGCCAGCAATACGCAGGCAGCCCATGCCGCTGCCGTGCGCGATGCGGCACGAGGCCAGCGTGAAGCCGAAGCGAAATTACAAGCCGATGCGCTGGCAAAAGAAGCCGAAGACAGGGCGCGCAAGCAGTTAGCAACAGAAGCGACAGCGCGCGAGGAAGCCGAAGCCCGCGCCAAGGCATTGGAAGCCGAAATGTTTATGCGGGAAGAAGCCTTGCGTCAGGCCAAGCAAGAAGCGGCGGAGCGGGCACTGTCTGCCCGTATTGAAGCAGAAAAAAAGGCGCGCGAGCTGGTCGAAAAGCAAGCAGCGGCTGCGGAAAAAGCGCGCGAGGAAGCGGCGCGTAAAGCGAGTAAACAGATTGAACTTGCTGCGCGCTTGGCCAGAGAAATGGAAGAAAAGGCAATGATGCGCCGCGCCTTGGAAGCCAAGATACAGTCCGAAGAAGAAGCGCAACGCCGCGCCGATATGGATTCGCGCATACGTCAAATAGAACAGGATAAACGGCGCGCACAGGAAGAAGCACAAGCCTTGGCGCAGAATGAAGCGCGCGTGGCTAAGGAATTAGACTCGCGTGTGAAGCGCCGCATCGAGGCGCGAGCACGGGAGCAAGAAGCGGCGCAGCTGCGCGCTGAGGCCGAAGCGCGCACTAAGCTGGAAGAGGCGGAAAAATTGCAGCAAGCCGCACAAGCGCGCGCACAAGAGGAAGCAGAAGCGCGCAGGCTAGCGGAAGCAGCCGCACTAAAAGCCGAGCAGGAAACGCAAGCGCGCCTTGAGGCAGAGCGTCTAGCGCACCAGGAAGCGGAGGCGCGCGCAATGGTCGAAGCAGAAGCGCAACGCCAAGCCGAAGTGGCCCGGTTAGAAGCAGCGCGGCGCGAGGAAGAAGCGCGCCTAGCGCGTGAAGCCATCGAAAACGAAACCCGCGCAAGGGTTGAGGCAAAAGCCCAGGCAGAGGCAGAACAGCGCAAGATCGAGGAAGTAGTCGCCCAAGCGGCTGAGCAAGCGCGGCAGGAAGCTGAGCGACGTGAAGAACAAGCGCGCATCACACGCGAAGCGGCGGCGCAAAAAGTACTTGAAGCGGCGGCGCTACGAGCGCGCGAAGCGGCAGAGCAAGAAGCGCGCGAAGCACAAGCGCGCGCGGCGCAAGTCGAAGCTGCACGTTTAGAAGCCGAAGCCCGTGCTCGCGCAGTCGCAGAGGCGGAGGAGGCGATACGGCTTGAAGCGGCGGCAGTGAAGCAGCAGCTTGAAGATGAGCGGCGCGAGGAAGAAACGCGGCTCGAAAGCGAGGCATTGGCGCGCAAGCAAGCCGCAGAGCGCGCTAGCGCCGAGGAGGCCGCGGAAAAATCTCGCGCCTTGGCCGAAGCGCGCGAACGCGCTGAAGCCGCCGCGCGCGCGCGGGATGATGAGCGGCGTCAAGCGCGAGAACTGGCAGACACGACTGCGCGCATTGAAGCAGAAGAAGCGTTGCGTCGGCATGAGGCGGTAACGCTGCAAGAAGAAGCGGAAGAAGATCGTTTGCGTGCCGAGGCGCAAGCGCGCGCGATGGCGGCATCGCAGGGCGATTCCATATTTCCGTTCTTGGCGCAGCAAACGCCGGTTCGACCGCGCATCCGTTTGGATAAAAACCTGATTAAGCCGACCCTCTTAATTTTGCTGGGTTTGTCGGCGATGATGTTGGTTGCGGCCCATCTCGTTTCCTTTAATTTTTATATCCCAACATTGGAACAAGCGCTTCACAGCGCGCTCGGGCAGCGGGTGGTGGTGAAGGATATTCGCTTTTCAATCTATCCCGCGCCGCACCTCAAGCTGGAGGGCGTGTTGATCGGCGATCTGGGTGATGTGCGCATATCCAATGCGCGTCTGTTCCCCGCATTTTCGTCTTGGTTCGCGGATGAAAAAACCATGCATCGGGTAGAGTTGGATACAGTCTTGCTGTCAGAGGCGAGTGTCGGGGCGCTAGCGGTTTGGAGCAAGCAACAAGCGAATGCAGTGCCGATGCATTTTGAGAAGGTGCTGCTGAAGGATGTCAAACTCACGAGCCGCTTGTTCGATCTACCCGCGTTCAATGCGGAAGTGAAACTGGATCACGGTCGTTTTTTCCAAGCGCAAATTCGTAGCGCGGATCAGCGCATGACAATAGACATTTCGCCACAGGCTGAGGGCGTGGCGATAAAACTGGCGGGGACGAGTATCGCGCTGCCGCTGGAACCTCGGTTGCAATTCGATGATTTGAAAATCAGCGCCAGCGCGCGGCCAGGCGGCATGACGATTAGTCAAATCGAGGGCCAGTTCTATGGCGGTTCTCTCAGCGGTAATGCACAGGTGAGTTGGCGCGAGGGTTGGGCGTTTACGAGCGACTTGGGTGTGCGTCAAGTGGCGATTGAGTCTGTGCTGCCGCTGTTTACCCACAACGTAAAAACCAGTGGCGCGTTGGAAGCGAAAATCCGCTTCACGTCGAAGTCTGCCGCGCTGGAAAATCTATTCGATGCACCGCAGGTGCAAGCGACGTTCCGCTTGCGTGATGGCGAGCTGTCCGGCGTGGATTTGGTGCGGGCGATTCAATCTGCGCGCAGCAGTGGTAGCAGCGGCGGAAAAACCCATTTCAATGAACTGTCGGGTTATTTTCAGCTGAGCAATAACCGATATCAATTCCGGCAGTTGAAGTTGGCGACCGGGGTGCTCAACGCAACGGGGAATGTAGATTTTTCCAGCGAGCGAAATTTATCCGGCAATGTGGCTGGGGAGTTGCGTACCCGTTCAACTTCACTCAGAACTGGCTTTGTACTGGGCGGGACGCTGGAAACGCCCATGCTGAAATTAGCCGGTTCCACACAGCGCGCGCTACCGGAGAAGGTCGAACCCGACCCACTCCAGCAAGATCAGTAGCGTACTCTGTGCGGCGCGCTGGCTGCACTAGGCGGCGATTTCGCCGATCGCGTGCGCTTTGACCGCGTCGAGTGAGTCGCGCAGCGATTCCTCCGATAATTCATTTAAAAATTCTGCCAAAAATTCTGCCGCTTCATAGGTATTTGCCGGCAGGCTTTTGGTATCTAGCTCGGCGACAAAAGCTGCCGCTGCGCCTGCGATGCGTAGCAGCATATTCCGCTCGGACATGAGCATTTCCATTTCTTCGCGCAGCATGGTGATTTCTTCGTCTTTGATTTGAATCATACGTTGCGGCATGGTGGTCTCCCCCTGGGGTATGGGTAAAAATGAATAGGTTGAATGGGCTTGTTCATGCACTGAATCGCCCACTGTATCTGATAACGGTCGGGTTTTAAAAAAGTTTAATCCAAGCTAGGGCACCGTGCAATTTGGCACATTATTTGCGCTATGAAAAATTAACATCCCTACACTTTTTGATTGTTTAGGTAGTCGATCATGTTTGAATGGATTCATCATCTTCACGAGTCTCAAGAGCTGGAGCATGCACGGCATCGGCAAGCGCAACGTGAAGCACAGAGCAACGCCGATCCTCTTGAAGAAATTGAATATATTACTGAGGACGGTTTGGTTGTGGAAGAAATGTATCCGCAGGAATTTCTAAAAGAGTTCCAGCGCTTGATGGAAAGGCGCGGCAAAAAATTTTCTTCCAAGTGACTGTGCGTTGTGCAAGGTGTCGTGATTTCGTCGCCGTTACGCTAGTTGCTCCCGCTGTGCGAGTAATTTTTCAAGCGTAGCCTTAAATCCCTCCAGGCGCTCTTTTTCCTGTGCGACGACCGCAGGCGGGGCTTTGTCCACGAAGCTGGCGTTACTTAATTTTCCTTGTGCTTTGCTCACTTCTCCACGCAAGCGCATGATTTCTTTATCAATGCGCGCGCGCTCGGCGACTATGTCAATTTCGATCTTTAGCATCAAGCGATAGTCCCCGACGATCTGCACCGGCGCCTGAGTTTGCGGCAGTGAGCGGGTTTCAATTTCCACTTCCGATAGCTTGGCAAGTGCTGCCAGATAGGGCGCAAAACCAGCTAAGGTAGCGGCATCGCCCAAAGCCACCAGCGGCACTTTTACGCCGGGGGAAATCGACATCTCACCGCGTAGCGCGCGACAGGCATTCACCAGATTTTTTAGCAACGCCACCTTATCCATCGCAGCGGCGTCGATTTTGCTGGGGTCGGTCAGCGGGTAGGGGGCAAGCATGATGCTGTCTCCGGTTTTTCCCGCTAGGGGTGCTGCGATTTGCCACAATTCTTCGGTGATGAACGGGATGATCGGGTGGGCTAAGCGCAGCGTCGCTTCGAGCACACGCACTAAGGTGCGGCGCGTGGTGCGCTTATCAGTATCGTTTCCATGCTGCAATTGCACTTTGGCTAGCTCGACATACCAATCACAATACTCGTCCCACACAAACTGATAGATCGCTTGCGCGGCTAGATCAAAGCGATATTGGGCGAAGGCGTCGGCGACTTCTTTTTCGGCGAGCTGCAAGCGGCCAATGATCCATTTGTCCATATCGGAATATTGCAACGGATGCGTTTCATCCAGACCGACATCGTGCCCCTCGCAATTCATCAGCACGTAACGTGTGGCGTTCCACAGCTTGTTGCAAAAATTTCGATAGCCGTCACAACGCTGTAAATCGAATTTGATATCGCGGCCATGCGTGGCAAGGCTGGCAAAAGTGAAGCGCAGCGCGTCGGTGCCGAAGGCGGGAATGCCATCGGGGAATTCTTTGCGCGTGGCTTTTGCAATGGAATCTGCTTGCTTCGGATTCATCAAATTGCTGGTGCGTTTTGTGACTAAATGTTCCAGGTCAATACCATCAATCAAGTCCAAAGGGTCGAGAATATTGCCCTTGGATTTGCTCATTTTTTGCCCCTGCGAATCGCGCACCAAGCCGGTGACATACACCTCGCGGAACGGCACCTGATCGGTGAAGTGCAAGGACATCATGACCATGCGCGCCACCCAAAAGAAAATGATATCGAAGCCGGTGACTAGGACACTGGTCGGCAAATAGCGCTTGAGCTCGGCTGTGTCATCCGGCCAGCCCAGCGTGGAAAACGGCCACAGCGCGGAAGAAAACCAAGTGTCCAATACGTCTTCGTCTTGCGTTAGGACTGTATCGCCTGCTTGTTTCTGTGCTTCAGCTAGCGTGCGCGCGACGTAGATTTTTCCATCCGCGTCATACCAGGCGGGAATGCGATGGCCCCACCACAATTGGCGCGAGATGCACCAGTCTTGAATATTGTTGAGCCATTGATTGTAAGTGCTGGTCCAGTTCTCTGGCACGAAGCGTAGATTGCCGCTATCCACCACATCTAAACCGCGCCGGGCGAGACCGTCCATTTTTACGAACCACTGGTCGGTGAGCATGGGCTCGATCACGGCGTGTGTGCGCTCGCCGCGCGGTACCATGAGTTTGTGCTTTTTGGTGTCTTCCAGCAGATTACGTGTTTGCAGGTCTTCGATGATGCGGGCGCGTGCGTCGTAACGGTCGAGGCCTTGATATTCGCTGGGGCAAAAATCATTGATCTTGGCATCCAGCGTGAAAATATTAATCGGTAGCAAGGCGTGACGCGCGCCCACTTGCCAGTCATTGAAATCATGCGCCGGGGTGATTTTGACGCAACCCGTGCCGAATGCGGGGTCCACGTATTCATCGGCGATGATCGGGATCGAGCGCTCGGCGAGCGGCAGTCGCACTTTTTTACCGATAAGATGCTGGTAGCGTACATCGTCTGGATGCACCGCGACCGCGACGTCACCCAGCATGGTTTCCGGGCGCGTGGTAGCAACGATCAAGTGGCCGCTGCCATCCTCTAAGGGATAGCGGATATGCCACATAAAACCGTCTTCTTCTGCGGAAACCACTTCCAGATCGGACACCGCCGTACCGAGCACCGGGTCCCAATTGACCAAGCGTTTACCACGATAAATCAAGCCGTCTTCATGCAAGCGCACAAAAACCTCGGTAACAGATTTGGATAAACCTTCATCCATGGTGAAACGCTCACGCGACCAATCACACGATGCGCCCATGCGGCGCATCTGACGCGTGATGGTGGAGCCAGATTCCTGCTTCCATTCCCACACGCGATTCACAAACGCCTCGCGCCCGAGATCATGCCGCGTTTTACCCTCGCGCTCTAATTGGCGCTCGACCACGATCTGTGTGGCGATACCTGCATGGTCGGTGCCCGGCTGCCACAAAGTGTTATCGCCCAGCATGCGGTGGTAACGCGTCAGCGCATCTTGCAAGGTGTGCTGAAACGCATGCCCCATGTGCAGTGTGCCGGTTACATTGGGCGGCGGCAGCATGATGCAATACGCGGATTGATCGGCGGTTTTTCCGGTGTCGAAATAGCCGCGCGCTTCCCACTGGGGATACCAGCGGTGTTCGATTTCATGCGGCTCGAAGCTCTTGGCGAGCTCACTTTTAGTGGGTTCCATGGGGTGGGGTGACCTAAAACAGAAAGGCGGGAATTATACCGGAGAAGGTACGCTGGACTTAGGCTTTGGGCGGCCGTTTGAACGGTGCAAGCTGCTTTTTCAATTCATCTGCAATGGTGCTGCGCACGGTTTCTTCGATCATCATCATGTGTTGATCGAGCATGCTGGAGAGGGCTTTGTCCAGCGTCAGATTGAGCATCCCGCTGAGTTCTGCTGAGAGTGTTTGATGCAGGCTGTCTTTTAGGACGCGCGCGACATCGGTTTCGATGAGTTTGGCGATGTTGTGCAAGGTGTCGTCGGGCAGTGTCAAGGTTTGAGCTGGTGCTGGCGCGACGGGGGGTGCAATGACAGGTGTGGGCGTTTCTATGGGGGGTGTCTGTAGCAGAACGTATTCTGCATTTTGTGGCACTTCCATGCTGAATGTCGGGGGTGGTTCGAGCGGTGTTGGGGCGGGCGTTTCATCAAGGTAGGCTTCAACTGGTACGTCAAGCGTCATGTCCTCTTGATGCATTTCCATGCTGAGTGTCGGGGGGGATTCGAGCGGTGGCGGCGCAGACGTTTCGTCCAAGTAGGCTTCGGTTTCGACTGGGACATCAAGTGTTATGTCTTCGTGCTGCGTGAGCGATGTTTCGGCATCTATGGGTGCTGGCGCGAAGTCAATGTGCGCCGCTTCGAACGACGGGGCATATTCAAGCGGGGCGGGGGTGGCGATGATTTCTTCAGTCAGCACCGGGATGGCGTTTAAATCGATCCGTGGTGGTTCCACCAAATCAGTTAACACGGGGATTTCTGGTTCGTTCGCTGCGTGTTTTTTAATCAGCGCATCTAGCTTGTCGAAGACATCTTCGCTCATGGTCGGGCTCCCATGTCATGTGTGCTGATGTCGTAGCCACGGTCGCGGTAAAAACGATAGCGGTCGCGCGCGCTGGTGGCGTCGTTTGTCTCGTCGCTGACAATTTCAATCAGGCGTTGAAACTTGCTGAAGAATGGGGGCCAAGCGGCGTCCAGATTGATGAGTAGTGTGTCATGCAGCAGCGCATTGTCTTTAGTGTGAATCAGCACGGGCGTTTCTACAGCCAGGGGTGACTCGGCATAGCAGTGCGGAATAAAACCTGTGGCGGGTTCTTGCCAAAGTAGGTGATCGAAGCGGTCGGCGAGCTTGGTGTCGGGCGCAAAAACATTGACCCGAATTTTTTGCGACAGCGCCTTGGCGCACAAGCGGCAGGCAAAGCGCAGCTTGTCATCGACTTTGGTGTAGAAATCGATGCGGGTCATGGTGATTGTTAGACCTTGGCGCGCTTGATTAAGAAGTGGGTGAGCAAGGGTACTGGGCGGCCCGTAGCGCCTTTGTCCGCGCCAGATTTCCAGGCGGTTCCAGCGATATCCAGGTGTGCCCAGTCGTATTTTTTGGCGAAGCGTGAGAGGAAGCATGCGGCGGTGATTGAGCCGCCAGCACGACCGCCGATATTCGCCATGTCGGCGAAATTGCTCCGCAGTTGTTCTTGATAGTCGTCCCACAGCGGCATGTGCCACAGACGGTCGTAAGCATCGTCTGCCGCATGCTGTAATTCGCGCGCGAGCGTGTCGTTGTTGCTGAATAAGCCGCTTGCATGGTGGCCCAGGGCGATCACGCAGGCGCCGGTCAGGGTGGCGATATCGACCACGGCTTGTGGCTCGAAACGCTCGGCGTAAGTGAGCGCATCGCATAGGATGAGCCGACCTTCTGCATCGGTATTGAGAATTTCGATGGTCTGGCCGGACATGGAGGTGACGATATCACCCGGTTTGTTGGCGTTGCCGTCGGGCAGGTTTTCGCAGGTCGGTATGATGCCGACAACATTGAGTTTGAGCTGTATCTGGGCGATGGCTTTCATCGTGCCTAGCACGCTGGCCGCACCACACATGTCGTACTTCATTTCATCCATTTCGCCCGCAGGTTTGAGCGAGATGCCGCCCGCATCAAAGGTGATGCCTTTGCCGATCAGGACCACGGGCGCGGATTTTTTCGTACCACCGGCATAGTGCATGACGATAAATTTGGGGGGTTGGCGGCTACCCTTGGAGACGGAGAGAAAGGAGCCCATGCCGAGTTTTTCGATCTCGGGCGTGTCGAGCACTTCCACTTTCATGCTGTAGGTTTTGCCGAGACCGCGCGCTTGGTCGGCGAGATAGGTCGGGGTGCAAATATTGCCGGGGAGGTTGCCCAGGTCTTTGGCCAAGTTCATGCCTTGTGCGATGGCTTGGCCGCTCACCACAGCCGCTTCGGCTTCTGCAATTTCATTGCGGCGCTGTACGGACAAGGTCAGCTTGCGAAGGGGACGCCGCACTTCGTCTTGTTTACTTTTTAGGCGGTCGAAGCGGTACACCGCTTCCATCGCGACTATCGCCGCCTGTTCGATGCGCCAGGTGACGCTGTGTTTTTTGACGGCCAGCTCGGTGAGATAGATGACCGCTTCCAGCGAGCCGGTCTCATTCAGGGTCTTGATGGCCGACTTGATTGCCGTGCGATATTCATTTTCTTTGAAATCGCGCTCCTTGCCTAAACCGACCAGCAGCACACGGTCGCACAGCGTGCTCGGGACGTTGTGCAAGAGCAAGGTCGAGCCGCTTTTTCCTTCCATATCTCCACGGCGCAGGATGTCGGATAAATAGCCCTTGGCGACGCGGTCGATCATTTCGCCGGCGAGGGAGAGCTTGCGTGTTTCGTAAACCCCGACCACGACGCAGGCGGAGCGTTGTTTTTCCGGGCTACCACTTTTTATGCTAAATTCCACGCTTCAAACTCCTTTATGCATTAAATACTTAGCGAAATAGTACGATCTCTGAATTATTCGCGATTCTGACCCCAAAAGTCAAAGTTATCCCGTAAATGACATGATTTATCGCCGCGCCCTCACCCAAGAATTAATCGCCACCATGCTCTCGGTGTTTGTCATCCTGCTTGCCATCACCGGCGTGACGCAATGGGTGCGCTATCTGGGCCAAGCAGCAGAAGGTGCTTTGGCCCCTGAGGCGGTGTTGGCGTTTTTGGCTTTTAGCACGGTGAGCGCCTTGCCCGTGTTGTTGACAGTGACGCTCTTTTTATCGGTGTTGCTGACGCTGTCTCGCATGTCGCGGGATAACGAAATGGTGGTGTGGCAGACGGCCGGCGTGGGCGTTACCGCCTGGATCAAGCCAGTATTAAAACTCAGCGGCCCGATTATTTTATTTATCGCGCTGATTAGTTTGGTGCTTTCCCCCTGGTCCTTGCGTAAGAGTGCCGAATATCGCCAAAAGCTGGAAAGCCGCGAAGATATTTCCGCTGTTGCACCGGGTGTGTTCAAGGAATCGAAACAAGCTGATCGCGTGTATTTTGTGGAGA
>JAYVBU010000162.1:0-7023 GCA_043750335.1 Betaproteobacteria bacterium
GGCGCGGCGCACGGGCGGCGGCGCGGTCAAGCAGGGCAAGATTTTGAGATGTCCTTGGAGATCACATTGGAAGAAGCCTTTCAGGGTGAGGAAAAAACCCTGCAACTGGAGGTTCCTGAACCCAGCGCACAAGGATTCATGGTGCGTGTGCCGCGCACGATCAAAGTGCGCATTCCCAAGGGGGCGATTGAAGGCCAGCGTTTGCGCTTGACCGGCAAGGGTGGCTCCGGCATGCATGGCGGTAAAGCGGGTGATTTGTTTTTGCGTATCGCGCTCAAGCCGCACCCCTGGTTCAAGCCAGACGGACATAACCTCACGATGGATGTGCCGCTTGCCCCATGGGAGGCCGCGTTGGGTGCGACGGTGGAGATTCCAACGCTGGCGGGAAAGGTACGCTTGAAGGTGAAACCAGGTAGCCGTTCAGGGCAGAAGATGCGACTCGCCGGTAAAGGTTTACCTAAGTCGGGTGATGGCGCGGGTGATTTGTATTGCGTGTTTCAGATTGCGACACCGGATCCCTTGAGCGACGAAGAAAGAAAGTTATTTGAGGATTTGCAGCAGGTTTCTGGTTTTAATCCGCGCAGCTTTTAGCTTTATTTAGGACGAAAAAACGGCGCTGCAATCTTGCAGCGCCGTTTTCAATTGCGCATCTCTAATTACTTTTTCTCGACGGGTGCTAGCTGTGCGGGTGCAACAGTTGGAGCCGGGGTTGCGGCTGCGGCAGGCGCTGCGGGGCCTTTAATGTCGATCTTAGCCTTTGCGCGCAGGTCTTCGATGTGCTTACGCAGCTGCTCTTGTTGTACGCGCGGGGTGAGATTGGCCTTTACTTCGTCAAATGAGGGGATGTCTTTGATATCTTCCAGCTTGATGATGTGAAAACCGAATTGGCTTTGCACGGGCGCTTTCACGGTCTCGCCTTTTTTCAGGGCAATCATGGCGTCGGCAAACGGTTTCACGAAGCGTGACGGCGGGTTAAAACCTAAATCGCCGCCGCTTTCCTTCGAGCCTTGGTCGAGCGATTTGCTGCTGGCCAGCTTGTCGAATTTCGCGCCTTTTTTGAGTTGATCGAGAAGGTCTTTTGCTTCTTTCTCGGTCTTCACCAGGATATGGCGCACGTGATATTGTTTGTCGCCCATCTGGGTTTTGATCTTGTCGTACTCGGACTTGAGCAAGTCATCCGATGCGGGGTGGGTTTTGGAGAAATCCTGCAAATAGGCGTTGACGATGATGGCCATTTGCGCGAGTTCGACTTGCTGCTTTACATCCGCGCGCTTATCGAAGCCCTGTTTGACCGCGTCTTGGCGCGCGACTTCGCGGCCAATTAATTCTTCCAACACTTGTTTGCGAACTTCGGGTGTGTCGGGCGCGTTTTGCATGGCGGCTTGTTTCATGAAGTTATCAACCATGGATTGGTAGAGCGGTGAGCCATTTATGGTGGCGACAACGATTTCATTGCCGCTGGCTTTTTTGTCTTCCTGGGCGTTGCAGGCATTCAGTAGCACCAGGCTGCCGAGCGCGAGCAGGGCAATACGGGCTTTGAGGTTGCGCATGATGATTCCTTTATTTATCGTGGGTTGAGAAAAATTCGTCTGGGGTGAGGGCTTTGATGCTGAGGGCGTGAATCTCCTTGTGCATCAAATCACCTAGTAAGTCATATATTTTGCGATGCCGTGCGAGCGTCATTTTCCCGGCGAACTGCTCTGACACAAGTGTGAGAAAAAAGTGCCCGCCACCGCTTTTCGCACCTGCATGGCCTGCATGGCTGGCGCTGTCGTCCTGAATGTCGATGTGCGCGGGATTGAGCGTGGCTAAGCGCGCTTGTATGGTTTCGATAGTGTTCATGTGGGGAATACTTTCTTAAAGGGTTTGACGCTGACGCTGGCATACACGCCAGCAGCGACGTATGGATCGGCTTCGGCCCACGCTTGTGCAGCAGGCAAGGAGGAGAAATCGGCCACGATCAGGCTGCCGGAAAACCCCGCCGGGCCTGGATCGACGCTGTCGATGGCGGGGAAAGGGCCGGCCAGAAGCAAGCGGCCTTCATCTTGCAGTTTTTTGAGTCGCTCCAAGTGCGCGGGACGCACGGAGAGGCGGTGCTCTAGGCTATTGGCGGTGTCGGTGCCGACGATGGCGTAGAGCATTAGGAGTTTTCTCCTTCTTCCATGTGCTTGGAGAGCATCACACCCTGCAATACGACGAATAGCAGCATCAGGCCCATGAAGCCGAATAGCTTGAAATTGACCCAGGTGGATTCGGAATAGTTAAAAGCGACATACAAATTCAGTACGCCCATACTGGTAAAAAATAGCACCCAGCTCAGGTTGAGACGACGCCATACCGCAGGGGGTAATTTGACTTGCCCTTTCATCATGACGCTAATGAGGTTGCGGCCAAACAGGTAGTCGGAAACTAACAGCGTGATGGCAAAAAACCAGTACAGTACGGTGGGTTTCCATTTGATGAAGGTTGAGTCGTGCAACCACAAGGTTGCGCCACCAAATACGACGATCAACCCCAGGCTGACCCATAACATGGTGTCCACTTTGCCATGGCGAAACCACACCCATGCGATTTGCAAAAACGTGGCGATGATTGCTATGGCAGTCGCAAACAGAATCGGTATTTGCTGGATTTCCGCATGGTAGCCGACAGATACTGCCAGCGCGTTGGCCTGCTCGACGTTGTTACCGGCCAAGTTGAAGGCAACAAAAAATAAAATGATGGGGAAGAGGTCGAATAAGAATTTTTTCATGGTGTGCTTAGTGTCTGACGGTCCAGCGTGAAAAGAATTCTTGCATCAATTCTCTTACGATGGGCCCATATACGGGTTTATCCGATTGGCGCAGGCCTTCTTCAAAAAAGGCGGGTGCGTCTTCTGGGAGGTTGCGGCCCAGGGTGTCGTAGGCATCGCGCATTAACTGCGCGTCCTGGGTGCGGGTGGCGACGATGGCAAAATTGAAATTCAGCGCGCGCCAAGGGCGGCCTGGGTTGGATTTGTCCAGGTCTTGTTTGATGGGCGGCGCGGCATGCTCTAGCACAACTTGCATGGCACGATACAGTGCACGCAAGGTGTCAACGGCTGTTGTGGTATTGGCATGTGCGGCGAAGCCATTAACGATGGTTTCCAGAGAGCGAATTTCGCCTTCGTGGCGCACGACCCAGAGTGCGATGCCGACAGCGACTTTTTCAACGTCCATTTTCGCTTGTTGCAATTCCAGCCGGGTGGCCCACGTGGTGAGATCGGCGGCGATGTTCATGCCGTGCTCGCCCAGTTCGCTCGGGTCATCATAGGGCAGGGGGCCGTATTCGCCGTTTTCGCGATCTAGCTTATCGAAAACAAACAGTAGTTGCGACAGGGCCTCGCTCAATTGGCCGGGGCTGACATCACTTGGGTGGGTGCCGCCTTCGGTGAAGCGTGACTCAATGGCTTGCGCCGCACCGGAAAACAGGCTTTGGATTTCTTGAAGTTCGGTCATGGAGCCCGCTTGGCGAAATCCAAGCAGAGGAAATATGAAGTTGGCAAGTTTAACATGGGCAAAACAGACAGAATAGCGGCGTTTTGTTAGAATTCCCTTTTATTAACCTGTTTTAACCGCACTTGATTAAAGTTGACCTACACAGTCATTCCACCATTTCTGATGGTTTGTTGACCCCCACTGCGCTGGTGCATCACGCTGCCACTCAAGGTGTACAGGTACTCGCGTTGACTGACCATGACGATGTGGCGGGCATTCCCGAGGCGCGATTGGCCGCGCAAAGCGTTGGTATAACGTTGATTGCCGGGACTGAAATTTCCGTAAGCTGGCGTAACCGCACACTCCATATTCTGGGTTTACGCATTGACCCGGTACATCCAGCTTTGCAGCAGGGTTTGGCGCGCTTGCGCGATTCACGGGCTATCCGCGCGCAAAATATCGCCCATGAGTTGAGCAAGGTCGGCATTGCAGACAGCTTGGAAGGTGCGCATCAACACGCCCCCGAAGGCATTATCAGCCGTACCCATTTCGCTCGGTTTTTGATCGAACAGGGCCACGCCAAGGATATGAAAGGTGTATTTAAGCGCTATATGGTGCGCGGTAAGCCTGGCTACGTGCCACATATTTGGGCCACGCTGGATGAGGCGGTGAGCTGGATTCTCGGCGCGGGCGGTATGCCGGTGATCGCACACCCTGGCCGTTACGACTTGGGCAGTACTTTGATGAATGCTTTATTGACTGAATTTAAAACGCTTGGCGGTGTTGGGGTGGAGGTGGTGTCCGGTAGCCACCACATCGATAACTACGAACAATTCACGCAGCTCGCAGAGAAATTTGGCTTGCTCGCCTCGCGTGGCTCGGACTATCACGGCCCTGGGCATAGCTATCGCGATATGGGTAAATTGCCTGATCTGCCTATCCGTTGCCAGCCGCTATGGCAGGATTGGGAAGAGGTGCGCTCTCTCGCAGCGTGATGCGGGGCGAAAGTTCGCTCCGCCCCCTCTAAATCTTATGGCGCAATATTTCACTATCCATCCCGAGAATCCCCAGCCGAGGCTGATTCGCCAAGCGGCCGAGATCATGCGCGCGGGCGGCGTGATCGTCTATCCTACCGATTCCTGTTACGCCTTAGGTTGTCATATTGGCGATAAGGACGCCGAGCAGCGCATCCGCGAGATTCGGCAAATTGGCAAAGATCATCACTTTACTTTGGTGTGCCGCGATTTGGCCGAGATCGCGCACTATGCGCGCCTGGATAATCAGCAATTCCGTTTACTCAAGTCCGTCACACCTGGCAGCTACACTTTTATTCTGGAAACCACGCGCGAAGTGCCGCGCCGCTTGCAGCATCCCAAGCGAGCCACAATTGGCTTGCGTATCCCGCTGCACCCTGTAACGCAAGCCTTGTTGGCCGAGTTGAAAGAGCCGATTTTAAGCTCGACGCTGATCCTGCCCGGTGACGAATTACCGCTGAACGACCCGGATGAAATACGTGATCGCGTAGAGAAGCAAGTCGCGCTGATTCTCGATGGCGGCGCGTGTGGCGTTGCGCCGACCACGGTGATCGACCTCACCGGTGATATGCCGGTGGTGCTACGCAAAGGGCGCGGTAGCCTGCTGCCGTTTGGATTGGAACATTGATGAGTAAGGTGGTTTAAATGGATTTTTCCTCGATCCTCACGCAAATTTCCATCCTCGCCTTGCCGGTTTTGTTCGCCATTACTTTGCACGAAGCGGCGCATGGTTATGTGGCGAAGCACTTTGGCGATCTCACCGCCTATCAAGCCGGACGCATCAGCTTGAATCCACTACGTCATATCGATCCGATCGGCACCGTACTCGTGCCCTTGGTGATGTCGTTGACCGCCGGATTTTTATTTGGGTGGGCGAAGCCGGTGCCAGTGAATTTTTCGCGCTTGCGTCGCCCCAAGCAGGATATGTTGTGGGTTGCACTCGCCGGACCTGCTTCCAATTTACTCATGGCCGTTCTCTGGATTCTCATTGCAAAAGGGTCATTGCAAAGCTCGGGCGGTAATGCAGCAAGCTGGTTTTACGCCATGGCCCAAGCGGGCATCATGATTAATGTCATGTTGATGGTGCTGAATCTGATCCCCTTGCCACCACTGGATGGTGGGCGCATCGCCATATCCTTGCTGCCCCAACCTTATTCGTATCGTTTTGCCAAGCTCGAGCCCTATGGCATGATTATTTTGATCGTCCTGCTCCTGCTCGAATTCAACTCTGACAGTGGATTTATTATTTACCCCCTGGTGCAGCTTAGTTTGAATCTCTTACTCTCTTTGTTCGGTTCATAAGAAAGGTTTCGCCATGTTCGTCGAACGCGTGCTCTCCGGCATGCGCCCCACCGGTAGTCTGCATCTTGGGCACTATCACGGGGTGCTCAAAAACTGGATTCAATTGCAGCACGAATACGAGTGCCTGTTCTTCGTCGCTGACTGGCATGCACTGACCACGCATTACGACAATCCGCACATCATCGAGCAAAGCGTGTGGGACATGGTGATCGATTGGCTCGCTGCGGGTGTCGATCCCTCGCAGGCCACTTTGTTCATTCAGTCGCGCGTACCGGAGCACGCCGAGTTGCATCTGCTCTTATCCATGATGACGCCACTCGGCTGGTTGGAGCGTGTGCCGACGTACAAAGATCAACAGGAAAAGCTCGCCGAAAAAGACCTCTCGACTTATGGCTTTCTCGGTTATCCCCTGCTGCAAAGCGCAGACATTCTGATCTATCGCGCGAACCAAGTACCTGTGGGCGAAGATCAAGTGCCGCACATCGAATTCACGCGTGAGATTGCACGCCGCTTTAATCATCTTTATGGCCGCGAACCTGGGTTTGAGGAAAAAGCGCTGCAAGCCGTCAAAAAACTCGGCTCTAAAAAAGCCAAACTCTACGACGAATTGCGTAAGCGCTATCAAGAGCAGGGCGACGATGAGGCGTTGGAATCTGCCCAAGCACTGTTACACGAAGCACAGAATCTCTCCTTGGGGGATCGCGAGCGCTTGTTCGGCTACTTAGAAGGCGGTGGAAAAATGATCCTGGCCGAGCCGCAAGCGTTGCTCACTGCCGCCGCAAAAATGCCCGGTCTGGATGGGCAAAAAATGTCCAAGTCCTATAACAACACGATTGCCTTGCGCGAAGAAACCGACAGTGTCGTAAAAAAAATTCGCACCATGCCTACCGACCCGGCACGGGTACGTCGCACCGATGTAGGCGATCCGGCAAAATGTCCGGTGTGGCAATTCCATTTGGTGTATTCCGATCAAGCGATTCAGGATTGGGCGGTGCAAGGTTGCAAGAGCGCGGGCATCGGCTGTCTGGAATGTAAACAACCCGTGATCGACGCCGTACTGGAAGAACAAAAACCCATGTTTGAGCGCGCCCAGCCTTATGAAGAAGACCCCACATTGATTCGCAACTTGATCGCCGATGGTTGCGAAAAAGCACGAGAGCTGGCGCAGGAGACCTTGCGCGATGTGCGTGAGGCGATGGGGCTGAATTACAGTTAGGGGCGGAAAATGATTA
>JAYVBU010000163.1:0-15476 GCA_043750335.1 Betaproteobacteria bacterium
ATCGCCAACAAGGTGGAGGTAGGGGGAAAAACTTACGGCGTCTTGACGCTGTGGTTTTCACATACTGATTTTTCGAATCAACTTTGGCATAGCCTGCAACGCCAGACGGGCTTAACCGGGATGATGCTCGTCGGCATATTCTTACTGATTGCGACGGTGCTGCGCCATGGCTTGATGCCACTGATAGCGGTTACCCAGATGGCGGCAAAACTCAAGCAGGGTGAGTACAGCGTGTTGCTAGACGCTAATCAACATGCCGCACCCGAGATTCGAGAGACTGTCGAAATGTTCAATGACGCCGCCGTGCGAGAGGCGGTGCTGGCGCGATTTGCCGAGATTATTTCCATGCGGGCGAGCACGTCGCGGATAGTCGAAGAAGTGTTGAAGCTGCTTTGTACGCGTCTGAATATTGATGCCGCCTGTGTCAGCTTCCGCGAGGAGGATGACCTATTGCAAGTGCCGGCAGTTTTTTCGATGCAGGGCAAGCCCCTGGTTGATGACTGGCTACCGTTTGCTGATCGGGTGTTGGCAAGCGCTGCTTTGTTGCGTGAGTACACATCCGGCATAGAGGGTAAGGCGGACTATGCTTACGTTGGCATGCCCATGCAAATTGGAAATGATGGCATCGGGGTGTTGAGTTTGGTGCGCTATGGCAACATCAATTGTGACATCGGGCTCAGCCAAATGGAATTGATCGAGCTATGCGCGCATTGGATTGCGGCTACCCTGGCAAAAGAGATTCATGAAGGTGCGCTGTCCGATCAGATGGAGCGTGCCCAGTCGGTGTTGAATAATGTGGCAGAAGGTATTGTCATGCTCGACGAAGAGAAGCGCATTCTTGCTTTTAACCCAGCTGCCGAGCGGATTTTTGGCTATTCCGCAGGCGAGGCAAAGGGTATGTCCGTTTTCATCTTGTTTCAAAAGTGCGTGGAGTCGGCGACCGTGTGCGAGGTCGTGCGCATGTCAGTCGGGAATGGCGCGGAACAAGTCATCGGTGTGCGCAAGGACGGCAGCGAATTTCCCTTGGAAAGAAACTTTAATGAAGTTCGCGCCAAACGTGAACAATTGTATGTCATGGTGGTACGGGATATTACTGAGCGCGTAGCATCCGAACAGGCGTTACGCCGCAGCGAAATGCGTTTGCGTCGCGCTCAGCGCGTGGCCCAAATGGGCGAGTGGGAGTATTACCCACAAAGCGGGCACTTGATCTGGTCAAAAGAGCTTTATGAAATTTTTGGGTTTACCGAAGATTATCGCGTTACTTTTGAGCGCGTGATATCAGTCATTCACCCCGAAGACCGCACACGCATTCATGCGAGCATTGTTGGCGCTTCCCAGGATGGCGCAATGTTAGAGGGCGAATTTCGTGTACGCCGCGCGGATGGCACCGAACGTAACGTCAGCATGTTCGCCGAGCCATCATTTGACGATCACGGCAAACGCAACGGAAAAAGCAGTAGCCTATTCGGTGTAATGCAGGATATTACCGAACGAAAATTTGCAGAAAGCAAAGCGCATGCAGCCTTGATTGATAAGCTTCTGGCCGAAGCGCGTAACCGTTCCAAGAGCCAATTTATCGCCAATATGAGCCATGAATTGCGCACCCCGCTGAACGCCATTATTGGCTACAGCGAGATGCTGGAAGAAGATGCACAGGCAGCGGGCCAAGAGTTGGCGGTGTCCGACCTCAAAAAAATCCAGGGCGCGGGCAAGCACCTGCTGTCCTTGATAAATGAAATCCTGGATCTCTCCAAAATTGAAGCGGGGCGCATGGAATTGAACGTTGAGCCCTTCACCCTGTGTGCATTGGTTGAGGATGTCATCTCCACCACGCAAGCGCTGGCGGCTAAAAATAAAAATAAATTACAGGTCGAGTGCGATGCATCTTTGGGCGAGATGCAAGCGGATATCACTAAGCTTCGGCAAATTTTATTCAATTTAATTGGCAATGCTTGCAAGTTCACCGAGGCCGGATGCGTCACCCTGCATGTTGTGCAGCACAGCATGCAGGATGAGGTGGAATTTCGGGTGACCGATAGTGGGATCGGCATGACAGAGACGCAAATGGAAACCGTGTTTGAACCCTTTGTACAAGCGGACGCCTCGATCACGCGAAAATATGGCGGAACCGGTCTTGGTTTGGCTATCAGCCGAAGGTTTGCGCAATTAATGGGGGGCGATATCACGGTTGATAGTGAAATTAATCGCGGCACATCGTTTACGCTGCGCTTGCCAATAAATGTGAGGAAACCGATGCCACCGGCGATTGAACCGCCCAAGTTGGTTGACCCTAAATCAACGCGCATCGTAGAAGGCTCGACTTCGGAGCGGCGTACTACGTTGAGAACGGTGATGGTGGTCGATGACGATAGTACGATACGGGATTTATTAGAAAGAAATTTGTCAGCCGATGGGTTTAAGGTGCTGAGCATTGGCAACGGTGCTGAAGTATTGGCGATGGCGCGCGTCCATCGTCCGGCGTTGATATTGCTGGATGTCATGATGCCAGGCATGGATGGCTGGGCGGTGCTCCGCGCATTGAAGCAAGATACAGCCCTGAAAGGTACGCCGGTGGTGATGCTGACCTGTGTGGACGACCAAAATTTGGGAGCGGCATTGGGGGCGATGGACCACGTGCAAAAACCTTTGACGTGGAAAAATTTATCGCCCATTGTAAAAAAATGGGTGAGACGCGGAGCCAATAATAGTGTGCTACTTGTGGATGACGATAGCGCGATGCGGAGTGCGCTGGCAGGCTGTCTGGAGGTGGCAAACTGGCAAGTCGCACAAGCGGCGAATGGTGTTGAAGCGCTTGCGCTACTGCAAAGCCATCCTCCCGGATTGGTCGTGCTGGATTGGACAATGCCGGAAATGGGTGCGCAGATTTTTCTACAGGCAATGCGCACTGAAGCGAGATTTGCAACTATTCCGGTGGTTGTGATGTTGGGGGACGGTATGGCAGAAGACACGCGACGCCAACTCAGCGCAAGCGTTCAGCATTTTGTTTTGAAAAGCGCAGACACCTGGAACGATCTTGATGCTGCGATCCAAGCCGTGCTTGGTGAAGCCGCGCCAGAATCTGTCGCGGCTTAAGCGAAGTGCGTGCCTACGTTAGTGTTTGCCGGTACTGCCGAAGCCGCCGTCGCCGCGCTCACTCGCACTAAACGAATCGACAATATTAAAATCCACGCGTTGCACCGGCACGATCACGAGTTGCGCAATGCGCTCCATCGGGTTGATGGTAAAAGTCGCTTGGCCGCGATTCCAGCACGAGACGAATAATTGACCTTGATAATCCGAGTCGATCAATCCGACCAAATTGCCGAGCACAATGCCATGTTTGTGACCGAGGCCGGAGCGCGGCAAGATCATGGCCGCATAGGCGTTATCTGCGATGTGAATCGACATGCCGGTGGCAATGAGCTCGGTTTGGCCGGGCTTAAGTTCGATAGCTTGGTCGATGCAGGCGCGTAAATCCAGGCCCGCTGAGCCGGGGGTGGCGTAGGCAGGCAATTGATCTTTAATACGCGGATCGAGAATGATGAGGTCGATTTTTTTCATAGGTTCGCTTTGTGATGGGGAGCCCAGCGGGCCGGGTTCTTGTGGGTGCTGCTCTTTAGTTATTCTGCAACAGGCTTGAGAGATGCTTCATCACGTCTCTTGCAGAAAGTAGTTTCGATTGGCGCGGCAGCGCGCGACTGCCTTGCGCGTCAATCAAAAATAAAGTGGAGGTATCTTGGCCTAGCGCCTCAGTCGCATCATTACCGATGATGAGCGGGATCGATTTTTTTGCGCGCTTAGCACTTGCGTGTGCAGCGAGCTTCTCGGTTTCAGCGGCGAAGCCGACACAGAACGGCGCTTTAGGCAACGCGGCAACCGTCGCCAGGATATCCGGATTGGGCTCGAGCGTTAGCGTGGGCGCGGTCGCGGTTTTTTTCAGTTTTTGTTTGGCGACTTGCACTACGCGATAATCGGCGACCGCAGCCACCCCGATAAAAATATCCATTTTTTTGATGTCACTCATCACCGCATCGAGCATCTCTTGCGCGCTGCTAACGGAAACAAGGCGCACAGCGTACGGCGCGGCAAGCGCGGTCGGGCCAGAAATGAGCGTGACCTCCGCACCGGCTTCCCACGCCGCACGCGCCATGGCATAGCCCATTTTTCCTGAAGAGAGATTGGTGATGCCGCGCACTGGATCAATGGGTTCATAAGTTGGGCCGGCCGTAATCATCACTTTTTTTCCGGCGAGCAATTTTGGCTGAAACATTGCATCGAGTTCGATCAAGAGCGCTTCGGCTTCGAGCATGCGCCCCATACCCATTTCGCCGCAGGCTTGCGCGCCACTCGCCGGGCCAAATAGCTGGATGCCATCTTGGCGAATCTGCGCGAGGTTGCGCTGCGTCGCGGGGGCATCCCACATCTGCTTGTTCATTGCGGGTGCAACGGCGAGTGGACAGGCGCGCGCAAGACACAGAGTGGAGAGCAGATCGTCAGCCAAGCCATGCGCCAGCTTGGCGATAAAGTTGGCGCTGGCGGGCGCGATTAAAATCGCATCGGCTTCGCGCGACAGGTGAATGTGATCCATGCCATCGCCGCTCGTCTCATCCCACAGCTTGGTCAAGACGGGCTGAGCGGAGAGCGCTTGCAGCGTCGCTGCGCCGATAAAATGCTGAGCAGCCTCGGTCATCACGCATTGCACACGATAGCCGGCCTTGACCAAGAGGCGCACTAATTCTGCCGCCTTGTAAGCGGCGATACCGCCGGTGACACCCAGCAATATGCGTTTGGAATGCAGTTCAGGCATAATGCTGACCATTTTACGGTAAAGGGGTAAGCATGGCGATTACCGATTGGCCCGCGCAAGAGCGTCCGCGCGAACGCTTGCTGGCACAGGGGCCGCATGCTTTGTCTGATTCGGAGTTGCTGGCAATTTTTTTACGCACCGGTATCCGTGGTAAAAGCGCGGTCGATCTCGCGCGCGAGTTATTGCAAAGCTTTGGCAGTTTGACCGCGTTGAGTAACGCAAGCGAAGCAGCTTTTTGTACTGTGCCGGGTTTAGGCCCGGCAAAATTCGCGCAACTACAAGCGGTGATGGAAATGGCGCGGCGTGCTTTAAAGGAGCAATCGAAGCAGCGTGATGCACTCAGCTCGCCGCAAGCAGTGCGCGATTATTTACGGTTGCAGCTTGGCTCACGTGAGTACGAGGTATTCATGGCGGTGTTTCTCGATACGCAAAATCGCGTCATCGCCATGGAGGAGCTGTTTCGCGGTTCGCTCAAAGAAACCAGTGTCTATCCGCGTGAAGTGGTGAAGCGCGCGCTGGCGCTCAATGCCGCCGCACTGATCTTCGCGCACAATCATCCATCCGGTGTGGCGGAACCGAGCCGTGCCGACGAGGTCATTACGCAGACCCTGAAGCAAGCACTCGCCGTGGTGGATGTGCGCGTGTTGGATCACTTCATCGTCGCGGCAGGTGGCGGGGTATCGCTGGCAGAGCGGGGATTAATGTAGAACTGATGATTCAGTCACAGAGATCGCAGAGGGAATGCAGTTTGTTTTTCTCTGTGACCTCTGTGACCTCTGTGGCAAACGCTTTTATTGAATTTTCTTTGTGATTTCGACCGCAACACCCTTTGCGCCCAGTTTTACCGGCGCGCTCACGCCTTCTAAATCGCCCGGCTGCGCTACCGCAGCGCCGCTTTTCGTCACGCGCGCAACGATCACGACTTGCTGGAAATTAGACAGTTTCATTTGCGGCGACATGGCCATAGTGTCGTCGAGCGTGAAATCGACGGGTAAGTCCTTGACCTGAACACGCAGCATGGCGAGCGGCATTTTTGGCCCATCGACCGCGCGCGCATATACAAACAGGGTGTCGTCAGGATTCGCCTGTTGCTTCATTGCAGCAGCCAGACGCACCTTACCCGATACCTGTGCGGTGGCAGTGCTGGCAGCGGGGTGCGGAGCTGATTCGGGTGCTGTTGGCATTCCACCAGACTGTTGTTTCAATTCGGCGATTTGCGTGCGTAGTGCGGCAGCGTCCTCAGAATCAGGCGCAAGCAATTTGAGCAGGTTTTCCCAATGGCGTACCGCTTCTTGCGGTTTTCCTGCTTCCATCGCGGCATAGCCCGCGAGGTAATTCGCTTTGCCGTGACTGGGGTCAAGCTTCAAGGCGGTGGCGATCAGCTCAATCGGCTTGCCCGCGAAGCTTTGTCCTTGAGCCATCGCGAGTGCATCGGCGAAATCGGCGTAGCTTTGCGCATCGTTCGGCGTGAGTTGCGTGAGTCGATCATAGGCTTTGGCCGATTCGGTAAAGCGATCCAACAGTAAGTACGCCTTGCCCAACATGCGCCAGGCATTAGCGTCGTTAGGGCTATCTTGAAGATGTTGTACGAGCTTGGGCAGCATGGCTTGTACTTGCTGCATGCGCGAATCGGCGACCAGCGGCGGCTGTGCGTCAATGCCAGCCGGGGTGCCGATCATGAAATAAATGCCGGCGGCGAGCAGCGGTGTGAGCACGGCAGCAAGCAAGGTGGGCCAGCGCGCGCCCGTTGCCAGCGTTGCGCTTGGCGTGTTGGTGTCCTGTAATAGTCGGCGGTCTAGTTCTTGTTTAGCTAAATCGACTTGCGCTTGCGAGAGGATGCCGTTTCTTAAATCATTTTCTAATTCGGCAATTTGGTCTGCGTGTATTACGACGTTCGCGGCTTGTTGCGCGGGGCCAGCATCTTGCTGCTTACGCAGAAGCAAGGGTAGGGCGACAAACAAAGCGGCGACGAGCGCCATCAGGGCGCACAGGATCAAAAATAAACTCATTGGGTTTCGTTTTCAGAGTGGAGCATGGATTGAAGTCGCGCGGTTTCTTCTGCACTGAGCGGGGTTTCAGCCAGCACTTTGCGGCGGCTTTTCAGAAAAAAGAAGACACCGGCAAGGGCAGCGATCATCAACAGGAACGGGCCGAACCAGAGCAGCCAAGTTGTAGTCTTGACCGGCGGACGATATAAAACGAAATCGCCGTAACGTTGGGTGAGATAGTCTTTGATTTGCACATCGCTCAAGCCTTGGCGCATTTTGTCGCGCACTTCGCGCCGTAGGTCGAGCGCTAAATCGGCGCGCGAGTCGGCCAGGGTTTCGTTTTGGCATACCAGGCAGCGCAGCTCTTTGGCGAGCACATTCAGGCGCGCTTCGAGCACCGGGTCTTCTGCCAGCGGTGGTGCTTCGGCTGCGCTAGCGAGCGCACTGAAGCAGCAAATGAAAAAGGCTAACAAGATGCGCGTCATTTTGATAGCTCCTGTACTTTCGGCAGGATTTTTTCTGCTAAAACTTGCTCTGTGACCGGGCCGATATGTTTCATGCGGATGATGCCTTGCTTGTCGATCACATAGGTTTCTGGAACGCCATACACGCCGTAGTCGATGCCGACACGGCCATCTGTATCGCTGACACTTAACACGTAGGGGTCGCCGAATTGTGCGAGCCAGCGCATCGCGTCCGGGCGCTGGTCTTTGTAGTTCAAGCCCACGATGGGAACCAGATTACGTTTTGCCAGCGCGACGAATATCGGATGCTCTTCGCGGCACGACACGCACCAGGAGGCCCACACGTTGAACAGCCAGACCTTGCCGCGCATCTCGGCGGGCGTGAATGGCTTGTTTGGCGTTTGCAGTTGTTGCAAGTTGAATGCGGGGGCAGGCTTGTCAATCAGCGGTGACGGTATTTCGTGCGGATCGCGATTGAGCCCAACAGCGAAAAAAATAATCAGCGCAACAAAAACGGCGAAGGGCGCGAGAAAACGAACCATCAGGCTTTACTCCCTGCCAAGGCGGCAGACGTTTTCGTGCTACGTTGATGAAGGCGATAGCGGCGGTCGGACAAGGCCAGTATGCCGCCCAAGGCCATGATGACGGCACCGCCCCAAATCCAGTCCACAAAAGGCTTGTGATACACCCGCACCGCCCAGGCGCCATTTTCCAGCGGTTCGCCTAGCGCGACGTACAGATCACGTGTGAAGCCGGTGTCGATGGCGGCTTCCGTCATGGCCATGCCGGTGGCGAGGTAGTTGCGCTTTTCTGGATGTAGGGTGGAAATCGCTTTCCCATTTTTGGTGACGTCAAAATCGCCAACCCAGGCTTGGTAGTTGGGCCCCGCTTTTTGGCTTACGCCACGGAAAGTGAAGACGTAACTATTTACCGTCACCGTGCTGCCGATGTTCATGCGTACATCGTTTTCAGTTTCGTAACCTTTTACCAGTGTCACGCCGATAATGAATGTCGCCACGCCCAAGTGTGCGACTTGCATGCCCCACCAGCTTGGCGTTTGTTTTGTAATGCGGCTGATCCAATCGCCCGGTGTTTGTGCGAGGCGGCTTCCAATGCCATAAGCGCCGGCTGCGATCACCCAAAATGCAAGCAACAAACCCACGCTAACCAGCGGTGTCCACTTGCCGATAACTAGCGGCATTAGGAGCGCGCTCATCAGTGCGACACCAAACGCCCATTTCAAACGTTTCGCCAGCTCCGGTATGGTTTGCTCTTTCCAGCGCGCGAACGGCCCGACGCCCATGAGAAAAATCGCCGGGGCCATCAGCGGCATAAACACAGCGTCAAAATACGGTGGCCCGACCGAAATCTTGCCTAAGCCTAAGGCGTCGATGAAAAGTGGATACAGCGTACCGAGCAAAACCGCACCGGTCGCGACCAGCAACAGTACATTATTCGTGAGCAAAAAAGTTTCACGCGAGATCAATGCAAATTTTCCGCCGAGCCCGACCTTGGGTGCGCGCCAGGCGAATAAGAGTAGCGATGCGCCGATCACGAGCGTGAGGAAAATCAAAATGAACACGCCGCGTTTGGGGTCGGTGGCAAAGGCATGCACCGAGGTCAACACGCCTGAACGCACGAGAAAGGTGCCGAGCAAGCTCAAGGAAAATGCCGCAATGGCGAGCAACACCGTCCAGCTTTTGAAGGTGCCGCGCTTCTCCGTTACAGCAAGCGAGTGAATCAGCGCTGTGCCCACGAGCCAAGGCATGAAGGACGCGTTTTCTACCGGGTCCCAGAACCACCAGCCGCCCCAGCCCAATTCGTAATACGCCCACCAACTACCGAGCGCGATGCCTAGGGTGAGAAACACCCAAGCTGCTGTGGTCCAGGGGCGCGACCAGCGCGCCCACGCTGCATCGAGCCGTCCTCCCATGAGTGCGGCTAGCGCAAAGGCGAAGGCAACGGAGAAGCCAACATAGCCGATGTAAAGCATCGGCGGATGAATCACCATGCCCGGGTCTTGCAGTAGCGGGTTCAAGTCGCGCCCCTCTAGTGCGGCAGGGATTAATCGGTCAAAGGGGTTTGAGGTGAGCAGGGTAAACAGCAGAAAGCCGACGCTTATCAATCCCATTACCCCCAGGACACGCGCCACCATGACTTGCGGCAGATGGCGTGAGAACAGCGTGACCAGCAGCGTCCACACTGACAGGGTGAGTATCCACAGTAAAATTGACCCTTCATGCCCACCCCACACGGCGGCGAAGCGATACTCAGTGGGCAAGCGTGAGTTGGAATTGATGGCGACGTATTTCACGGAAAAATCGTTGACCAAAAAGGCGTAGGCCAAACAGGCAAACGCAATGGCGACAAAGACGAATTGCCCTTGTGCCGCAGGGCGCGCCACGGCCATAAGGTTGCTTCGATTCGTCGCTGCGCCAACCAATGGCAGGATGGATTGCGCCAAGGCGAGCGAGAGGGCGAGGATGAGTGCGAAATGGCCGAGTTCTGGAATCATGGTTTGGCTGCCTTTTGTGCGTTAAGTTTTTTCGCGTCTTCCAGCGCCTTGGCGGCTTCAGGAGGCATGTAATTTTCATCATGCTTGGCCAGCACTTGGTCGGCGACGAAGACACCGTCAGCGCCTAATTTTCCCTGCGCAACCACGCTTTTACCTTGCTTGAACAAATCGGGAAGGATGCCTTTGAAACGCACCGGAATTTCGCGTGCCGTGTCAGTGACAACGAACGCGACCGTCAAGCCATCAGTCTGGCGCTTGAGGCTACCATCCAGTACCAAGCCACCGATGCGGAAAGTGCGGTTGGTGGGCGCTTCGTTATTGGTAACCTGGGTCGGCGAGTAAAAATAATTCAGGTTTTTATCCAGCGCATTTAATACCAACGAGGTAGCCACGCCCAACAGCGCCAAACCACCGAGTACCCACAATAGTTTTTTATGTCTTGGTTTCATACGCGACCTTGTTTGTTGAGTTTCATGATTTGCGTCAGGCGTTGCCACAGCGCGCGCTTATGGCGTGCGAGCAGGCCCAATTCCAATGCGATGCAAATCAGGGTGACGAGATACGAGCCCCAGACGTAAAAGCCGCGCCCGCCCATATCAACGAAATTTGAAAAGCTACCCCAGTTCATGATTGTTGCTCCAGAATTTCTTGTGCCCATGCAGTGGATTTTTCACGTTCTAGCATCAGGAGGCGTGCGCGCGACAAGGCAACAGCGATGGCGTACATCCAAGCGGCTAGCGACATAATCAGCATGCCCCATAACATGGTCTCGGCCATGCTCGGCGCGCGGGTCAGACTGACGGACGCGCCTTGATGCAGGGTGTTCCACCATTTTACCGAAAAATAAATAATCGGGACGTTGACTGCGCCCACTAGCGCCAGGATCGCGCCGGCCTTATCCGCACGGCGCACATCGTCGATGGCGGCGGTGAGCGACATATAACCGATGTAGAGAAAAAGCAAAATCAACTCGCTGGTCATGCGCGCATCCCATTCCCACCACGTGCCCCAGGTAGGTTTGCCCCAAAATGCGCCAGTAATGAGGGCTACGAAAGTAAACATCGCGCCGGTCGGGGCCAGCGCTTGCGCCATGATGCTGGACAAGCGGGTATTCATCACTAAGCCAAGCCCCGCCCAAGTGGCCATGATGAGATAAATGAACATCGACATCCAGGCCGCAGGCACGTGGATAAATATGATGCGATAAGCCTCGCCTTGGGTCGCATCGGTGGGCGCAACGAAGAAGCTGATGTAGAGCCCGATCACAGTCAAAACGATGGCCAGCGCGTAAAACACGGGAATCATTTTGCCTGCCAGTGGATAAAACGTGGCGGGAGAAGAATATTTATACCAATTAAAAGTCATTTTTTATTCCATCGAAATGCGTAAAGCGATAGCGGTTACCCAAGGCGCGGCCAATCCCGTGACGATCAGAAGTGCGCCGAGTAGTGATAAATGACCCTCCGGGCTTACGCCTGCGATATACGCTTCCACCGCGCCTGCACCAAAAATCAGCGCAGGAATGTACAAAGGCAGCACCAACAGCGACAGTAGCACACCACCGCCACGCAAGCCCAAGGTCAGCGCCGCGCCAATTGCACCAATCAAACTCAAGATCGGCGTACCCAGCAAGAGCGCAAAAAATAAAACGCCGAGCGCTTCGGGCGGCAAGTCAAACTGTATGCCCAGCACCGGCGCCATTAAAGCAAGCGGCAGACCCGACACCAGCCAGTGTGCAATGATTTTACCGAGTACGATCAGCCCCAAGGGTTGCGGCGCTAACAACATTTGTTCCAGTGTGCCATCTTGATAGTCGGCCGCGAACAAGCGGTTCAATGACAGCATTGAAGCCAACAGCGCCGCGACCCACACCACGCCCGGTGCGATCAGGCGCAGCGTTTTCATTTCCGGCCCCACACCCAAGGGAAACAGGCTCACAACGATGACAAAGAAAAATAACGTGGTCAGCACATCCGAGCGACGCCGGTAAGCAAGCAGCAAATCGCGTCGGATAATCGTAATCAGCACTGTATGCTATTCCAAGTCGATGCGGCGCGGAATGACGCCGGGTACATGAAGCGCTTGATGCGTGGTTAGTACCACCATACCTTTTCGCGCTATATGCTCGGCAAGGCGCGATTGAATCAAGTCCACCGCTCCGACATCCAGCGCGGTTAAGGGTTCATCCAAAATCCATAAAGGTGCGTTGGATACCAGAAGCCGTGCCAGGGCAACACGTCGTTTCTGGCCTTGGGATAAGACTTTGGTCGGTAAGTGCTCGCGCCCGGCGAGGCCGATCCGATCCAACGCGTCCATGGCTTGTTTATTGGTCAGTGGCTCGCCTGCCACCTCGGACGAAATGTGCAGATTTTCTAAAGCGCTCAATTCTTCTTTGACGGCAGGCTGGTGGCCGAGATAAAACAGGTGACGCCGAAAATCTTCTCCCCGGGCGCGGGCGCCTTGCCAGCGTATTTCACCGTATATAGGAGGGGTCAGCCCGGATAAGAGTTTGAGCAGGCTGGTTTTTCCACTGCCATTGGGCCCGGCAACCTGCAACAGCTCGCCTGCACCGAGAGTAAAGCTCAAGTCCGTAAATAGAGTGCGCTCGCCGCGCTGACAGGTAAGGTGGGCCGCTTCCAGCATGGTTGGGTCTAGTGACGACGGCATGATTTTGGGCAAAGCGGGGGACGATACCGCCTCTTGAGGCATTTTGCAAACTGCTGTATAGTTGCGCGTTTTTCACCGACGCAAAAGGATTTATCATGGCGCGAGTATGTATCGTCACGGGCAAGGCGCCGATGTCCGGGAACAATGTTTCCCATGCCCATAACAAAACCAAGCGCCGTTTTTTGCCGAACCTGCAATATCGTAGGTTTTGGGTAGAAAGCGAAAATCGCTGGGTTCGTATGCGTTTATCCAACGCAGGGTTGCGGACTATCGACAAGAATGGCATCGACGTGGTGCTGGCTGAACTGCGCGCCAAAGGCGAGCGGATTTAAGGATTAGATCATGGCAAAAGGTGGACGCGAGAAAATCAAACTGGAGTCAACTGCTGGCACCGGTCACTTTTACACCACGGACAAGAACAAGCGCACCACTCCGGAAAAACTGGAGATGAGTAAGTACGACCCTGTTGCGCGTAAGCACGTGATGTACAAGGAAATAAAATTGAAATAAGGGTTCGTGTTTTGAGCCTAAAAACCCCCGCTTCGGCGGGGTTTTTTTTCGCCGGTGTTTGGAATACCCATAAAAAAAGACGCCACGCGTTAAGCGTGGCGTCCTAATTGATTGAATCTATTTAAGCGTAGCAGCGCAGGCGTTGCGAGAATTTCTGCAAGGCTTCGATGCCGCTTGATTCGGCGCGCTTGCACCAGTCATCGAGTTGCTTGACCAGTTGATCCTGGGTCAGCGTGGAGCGGCCCCAGACTGCGGCTAAGTCCTGGCGCATGGCGTAAATCGTAGCAAGTACTTTGCTTGAGTTGAGCGCTTGCTTCAATTCAGCTTGCTCCGCGCCTTGCAGATCGGCCTCTCCCAGGTGCAACCAGCGGCGGAATGTTATGAGGTCGAAATGTACGCCTTGCGCCCGCAAACGTTGGATTTCTTCGCCCATCGTGTGCTTGAGCGATTTAACGTATTTACCCATTACCTCATAGCGATGGGTGATGACGGCTTGTACCGTGTCGGCATCGCAAATGGTTTTAGCCAGATCAAGCTTCACTTTGGGCGCGACGCGTTTGACCGTGGCCAGCCCCAAGATTTCAAAGGAGCGGATATACAGCCAGCCGATATCAAATTCATACCATTTGCTGGAGAGTTTTGCGGAGGTGGGGTAGGCGTGATGGTTGTTATGCAACTCTTCGCCGCCAATGATGATGCCCCAAGGCGAAATATTGGTGCTGGCGTCGTCCGCAGCGAAATTGCGGTAACCCCAGTAGTGGCCGATACCGTTGATGATGCCGGCGGCGGTCACGGGGATCCACGCCATCTGCACGGCCCAAATCGTCAGGCCGAGTGGACCAAACAAGAGGATGTTAATTCCGGCCATGAGTGCGATGCCGCGCGCGGAGTAGCGTGTGTAGAGATTGCGCTCGATCCAGTCGTCCGGCGTGCCTTTGCCGTATTTTTCCATGGTTTCGAGGTTTTTTGATTCTTTGCGATATAGCTCAGCGCCTTCAAAAAACACTTTTTTGATGCCGAGTATTTGCGGGCTATGCGGGTCGTCCACGGTTTCACAGGCGGCGTGGTGTTTGCGATGAATCGCGGCCCATTCTTTGGTGACCATGCCGGTGGTGAGCCAGAGCCAAAAGCGGAAAAAATGACTGATGATCGGGTGTAAATCCAGGGAACGATGCGCTTGGCCACGGTGCAGGAAAATGGTCACTGCGGCGATGGTGATGTGGGTGAAAGTCAGACCTACTACAATGTATCCCCACCAAGGGAGATTGATTAAGCCATTGAACATGAAGGAGATATCCTTTTGGTATGATGATACTGAAGTCCTAATTTTACCCCAAATACGGCATGGGCAAAGGGTATTTTAGATTAGGCTGGTGTTCCATTAACGACGGAACCCTTGGAATCTAAAACTCTAATGTCGCGTCTAGGGTAAGGAATTTCAATCCCCGCCGCTTGAAATCGACGCCAAATCTCCAGATTCAAGGCCGAGCGTAGGCTGAGTTGTCCTTCTTCCGGGTCGGCTATCCAAATCACCAGTTCGAGCATCAAGCCGTTATCCGCGAATTCGCGCAGAAAGGCTTCGGGGCCGGGGTCGCGCAAGACGCGCGGGTTGGCTAGGGCAGCTTCACGCAGGAGGGTCATCGCCTGCTCCAAGGGGCTGTCGTAACTGATTTGCAGCGGCAGGTGCAGGCGCACTTGGCGCGTACTGAAGGAATGATTGATGACGGTAGAGGTAATCAGCGTTTCATTCGGGATAATTGCCTCGGTGCCGTCCTGTCCTTTTAATACCGTGTAGCGGTTGTTGATCTGGGTGATCTCGCCGAATTTATTATCTACCGCGATTACATCGCCGATGCGTACCGAGCGGTCGAGTAGGATGATGAAGCCGCTGATGTAATTGCTGGCGGTTTTCTGCAAGCCGAAGCCCAGGCCGACACCGAGTGCACCGCCGAAAACCGAGAGAAAAGTAATGTCGATGCCGGCCAAAGGCAGGGCGATTAACACACCGACCACCAGCAGTAGCGCGCGCATCACTTTCGCGAGCACGATGCGTAGATTGAGATCGAGGGTGTCAGCATGCATCACGCGCGATTCGATCAGGCGGCTGATCCAAAGCGCGATCACCACGGTGACGATCATCGAGGCTACGCCTTCTAGCACGAGCAAGAGCGAGATGCGTTGCTTGCCGACTGTGAGGCCCATTTCTTCCAGCGCGTCGAGCACTTCGCGATGCAGACCGGTGAGATGCAGGGCCAGCCCAATCAGCACGATCCAGGTGGCGGTCTTTTCGATCAAAGCAATCAAACTGTTGGGGGTAAACGCGAAGCGAAGCATCTCGCTCGTGCTGCGGATCAGGAGCAGTGCTAAGGCCAGTGGAATGACTAGGTTTATCAGGGCCACAGGCAGCCATCGCGCGGCGACTGATTTGCCAACCAAGAGCAAGATAAAAGCGAACAGTGGAAACAAGGCGCGCTGCAACGCGATGGATTTTTCGCCCGGCGCTTCCTTGCGTGGAAAATACTTGC